>JAYVGG010000112.1:0-12535 GCA_043772475.1 Burkholderiales bacterium | reverse complement strand
GAGGCGAGCGCTAAGTTAACGTCGGATTCGGTAATCGCACCAACACCGGCGTGAACCACATTAACTTTGACTTCTTCAGTCGAGAGCTTGCCGAGCGCGTAGGTGAGGCCCTCAAAGGAGCCTTGCACGTCGGCCTTGATGATGACGGCAAGCGATTTCTTGGCGTTTTCGGCCATTTGATCGAACGCACTTTCGAGCTTGGCGGCTTGCTGCTTGGCGAGTTTGACATCGCGGTATTTGCCTTGACGGAATTGTGCAACTTCGCGCGCTTTGCGCTCGTCGTTCATCACCATCACGTCGGCACCAGCGACCGGCACATCAGTCAGGCCCTGCACTTCGACCGGGATAGACGGGCCGGCTTCGTCAATGGTCTTGCCGTTTTCATCCAACATCGCGCGCACACGGCCAAACACGGAGCCCGCCAACACCATATCGCCTTTTTTGAGCGTGCCGGATTTGACCAAAATCGTCGCGACCGGGCCACGCCCTTTGTCGATGCGCGCTTCAATCACGACCCCGCGTGCCGGCGCTTTTTTCACGGCCTTAAGATCTAAAACCTCAGCCTGCAATAAAATCGCTTCGAGCAATTTATCAATACCCACGCCAGTCTTGGCCGATACGGGCACAAACATCACGTCACCACCGTACTCCTCAGGCAGCACGTCGTTTGCGACTAATTCTTGCTTGACGCGATCGGGCGAGGCTTCGGGCTTATCCATCTTGTTCATCGCCACGATAATCGGCACAGCCGCCGCTTTGGCGTGAGCAATCGCTTCTTTGGTTTGTGGCATCACACCGTCATCGGCCGCCACCACAAGCACCACAATATCAGTGGTCTGCGAGCCGCGCGCACGCAGCGCGGTAAAGGCTTCGTGGCCCGGCGTATCGAGAAACGTAATCACACCCTTGGGGGTATCGACGTGGTACGCGCCAATATGCTGGGTGATACCGCCCGCTTCACCGGATGCCACACGTGCTTTACGAATCGTGTCGAGCAACGATGTTTTGCCGTGATCGACGTGACCCATGATCGTGACCACCGGCGGGCGCACTTCGGCAACCGCATTGGTGTGGGCTTCGTCTTCTTCGTGGAAGGTTTCGAGCTCGTCGGGCTTGGCCGCCGTGGCGGTATGGCCCATTTCGGAAACCAAAATCATCGCGGTCTCTTGGTCGATCACTTGATTGATCGTCGCCATCGAGCCCAGCTTCATCATGGTCTTGATCACTTCAGCGGCCTTCACAGCCATCATCTGGGCAAGCTCGCCGACGGTGATGGTTTCGGGCACGTGGATGTCACGCACGATAGGCTCAGTCGGCGCTTGGAAATTGGTGTCTTGATTTTCGCCATCGTGATGCGCTTTGGCTTTACGCGCGCGCCAGCCATCACGGCCACCGCTTGCGTCACCACGGGTTTTGATGCCACGGCGCTTGGCTGCATCGTCCGTCCAGGCGGTCGCTGCGGGCTTGGCAACTTTCTTCACGCCTTTTTTGTCGGCGGCTTTGGCGTCTTTATCAGCGGGCTTAGCAGCGGGGCGGTGCAGCGTGCCTTCGCTAGGCGGGGCAACCACAACGGGTGCCGGCGGGGGATCTTTTTTCAGAACCACGCGCTCACCAATACGGGGGCGGTTCTCGGCTACAACAGGTGCTGCCACTTCGGGTGCCATTTTGGGGATGGCGTTTTTGCCGCGCTTGGGCGCGGGCTTGGCCTTTGCCTCTGCTGTTTCCGGCGTAGCAGGCACGTCGGGCTCGACTACGTCGGCGACGATCTCAGCTTCTGCGCTCGCCTCTTCTTTCGCCGCCACTTTTTTCGGGACGGCATTGGCCTTGGCTTCGGCCTGCTTTGTTAGCAGCATCGCTTGGCGATCTGCCTCGGCCTGACGTTTGGCAATTTCAGCATCATTAAGCACGGCTGCCGCCGGTGCCGCGTCAACAATCTCAACGGGGGTAACAACGGCTGCCTCAGAAGCACCGTCGCTCTTCACAAAGGTGCGTTTTTTGCGAACCTCAACAGAAATGGTGCGGGCTTTTCCCGTGGCATCGGACTTTTTAATTTCAGTCGTCTGTTTACGCACTAAGGTGATTTTTTTCTTCTCATCTTTATGGCCGTGCGCCGCTTGCAGGTACGCAAGCAAACTCGCCTTGTCGGCTTCAGTGAGCTTGTCGTCTGCGGCAGCTTTGGACACACCTGCTGACGCGAGCTGCTCCATGAGCATCGCTTCGGTGAGCTTCATTTCCAGAGCAAACTGGGCGACTGTGGTTTGGGCCATTCGATTCCTACACGTTGATGCTAAGTTGATTCAATATGGTGCGTTACGGGTGGTGCAGTGCTGCTTATGCGGTCGCTGCTTCGTTGCGAAACCACGGCTCACGCGCCGTCATGATGAGCGCTTTGGCGCGTTCGGCATCCATGCCGGTCATTTCGGTTAGCTCGTCAACGGCGAGATCGGCTAAATCTTCCATTGTCTGCACGCCCTTACCGGCGAGCGTGTGGGCGGTGTCGGCATCCATGCCGGCCATGGTGCGTAAATCTTCCGAGCCTGTTTCCATGTTTTCTTCGGATTTAATCGCGTCCGTCACAATCGCGTCGCGCGCGCGGCGGCGAAGCTCGTTGACGGTATCTTCATCGAGGGCGGCGATTTCGAGCATCTCGGCAATCGGCACGTAGGCAACTTCTTCGACATTAGTGAAGCCTTCATCGATCAAAATCTGCGCGACATCTTCATCCACATCAAGCTTATCCATGAAGAGTTTCTGGATCGAGCCCTGCTCGTTCACGCGCTTTTGATCGGCATCGGTTTCGGTCATGATATTTAGGTGCCAGCCGGTCAATTCCGAGGCTAGACGGACGTTTTGGCCGCCGCGCCCAATCGCTTGGGCTAACTGCTCTTCGTCGACCACGACATCCATGCTGTGCTTTTCTTCGTCGACAATAATCGAAGAAACTTCAGCCGGCGCTAAGGCGTTAATCACGAATTGCGCCGGATCTGCCGACCACAAAATAATATCGACGCGCTCGCCCGCAAGCTCGCCCGTCACTGCCTGTACACGTGAGCCGCGCATCCCTACACAGGTGCCAATTGGGTCTACACGCGGGTCATTTGATTTCACGGCAATCTTGGCGCGTAGCCCGGGGTCACGCGCGGCGGATTTGATTTCCAAAATACCTTCTTCGATCTCAGGCACTTCGAGCTCAAACAGGGCGCGAATAAAATCAGGCGTGATGCGCGAAAGCACCAGCTGCGGGCCGCGTAGCTGACGATCTACCTTCAGCAAAAACGCTCGCACCCGGTCACCCACACGTAAATTTTCTTTGGGAATCGTCTGGTCGCGCGGCAGCATCGCCTCAATACGACCCGATTCAACAATCACGTTGCCACGATCAATACGCTTAATCGTCCCGGTAACGAGCTGCTCGTCGCGATCAAGGAAATCGGTGAGAATTTGCTCGCGCTCCGCATCGCGGATTTTTTGCAAGATCACTTGTTTCGCCGCCTGCGCGCCAATGCGGCCGAAATCGACAGCCTCCATCGGCTCTTCGATCATGTCGCCAAGCTCTAGGCCTTCGCCGTGCTCAGGCGCATCGGTAATCGCGATTTGACGGGCGGGCTCTTCATGCTCTTCATCGGGCACGATCGTCCAGCGCCGCATGGCGTGGTATTCGCCCGTTGCCCGGTCTATCTCGACGCGGACATCGGCCTCGTCTTGCAAAAATTTATCGGTAAATTTTTTCTTGGTGGCGGAGGCCAGCGCAAGTTCGAGGGCGACAAAAATCGTCTCCCGCGCGACGTTTTTTTCGCGGGCCAGCACATCAACCAACAGCAGTATTTCGCGACTCATTCAATTCTCCAACGACAGGTTCGACAGAGTGACCTTAATAACCAACTCGTAACCAACAATGCTAAAAATCAGGAATCAGCCGCGCACGATCTATATTGGCAAGCGACACAGCAAGGCTTACCGCCGCACCAGCTGCCACATTGCCGGCGGCGAGCGCGCGCTTCACGCGTCGCGTCGGCGCGCCGGACTCTTCGCGCAGATTAAAGTGGATCACGTCCCCCTCAACCTTCGCCACCACCGCCTCGAAGCGCTTACGCGTCTCGACCGCCTCAAAAAGCCGCACCTTGACCTCACAGCCCACAAAGCGCTGAAAATCGGCCAGCGTTTTGAGTGGGCGATCTAGGCCGGGGGACGACACCTCAAGGCGCGTGAAATCGACCTCTTCGACGGTAAAAAGCCGGGTCAGGTGATTACTCACCGCCGCGCAATCTTCCACGCCGATGCCATCAGGCTTATCGATAAACACCCGCAAGAGGCCGCTCGTGGCACGCTCGAAATCAACCAATTCGTAGCCCAGCCCCGCCACCGCTTGGCCAACGATCTTGGCGATATCTGCCGCCATACCTCAACCCCGCGCACGTAAAACCTTCAATACAAACGAAAAATGGGCGCGAAGCCCATTCAAATTATGAGTGGATTATAGCATGGGGGGCGGGAAAATAGTGGGGTTTCTCGGGCGAGGCGACTCCATCGCGCCCAAGCCGCCCTAATCGCAGTTGCAAAAAAGCGACAGATGCCGATTCCGCTGGAAATATAGGGGTAACGCCATTAGACTTAGTCGCTTAACAAATAGTGATGCAAATACTCGCAAAGCCCATCAGGCTTAAGCGAAGTCCTAGCATCGCGTCTCAACCGAAACCAAAGAGGCTCAAATGAAGCGTTCCCAGATGAATATCGCCATTGCATTGTCATTGGCCGCCGTACCTGTCGCATTCGCCCAGCAGACTGCGACTAAACTTGAAAAAATCGAAGTTACTGGGTCGAACATCAAACGCATTGATTCTGAGACCGCAGCGCCAATTCAAGTTATAACCGCCGAAGAGATTCGCCGCTCTGGCAAGCAGACCGTAACGGAATTGTTGCGGGAATTGCCCATAAACGCCGCAGGCGGACTTACAGAATTAACTGGATCAGGGAGCTTCTCCGCTGGTGCCGCGACCGCCTCACTGCGCGGACTGGGTTCTGCCGCAACATTGGTGCTCATAAACGGGCGGCGTATTGCGCCGTATGGTCTGGCTGACCCCAATTTTGGACAATCCGGAGCCATCAACCTTAACTCTATTCCGCTCGACGTTATTGAGCGAATTGAAATTTTGAAAGACGGCGCATCTGCCATCTACGGCTCCGAAGCAATTGCTGGCGTAATCAATATTATTTTGAAAAAGGACTACAAGGGAGGCCTCCTTGGACTAACCGCGTCTGCGAACCGCAAAGGGCTCTACCAGACGCAGACCGCCAGCGGTACCATCGGTCGCGGTGATCTTGCCAAGGATCGTTACAACGCTTTCGCCAATTTTGAGATTTACCGACAGGATTCAGTGCGCTTTCGTGAAGTTGACAGCTTTTTGAATCGTAGCGAGTTCCGCAATATTTACGGAACGGGCCAGATTAGCTCAGGTTTCTCCCCATTCATCACGTACCAAACTAATGCAGCAGGCGCTTCGATTCCGTCCGCAGGATCCACCTGCCCGGCCGCCAACATCGTCCCCAATATTTTTAACGGATTTAACATTTCCGGTACGCCGGCCGGTAACGGCGGAACGGCCTGTGTTTACGACAACATTGGTCGCGCAGAGATTGTCCCGAAATCGAAGCGCGAGAGCGTTTTTGCCCGCGCCACGGCTGATTTGAGCGCGACAACTTCGGTTTACGGCGAGGCGAGTTTTGTCCATAACAACACTTACTTCTTGGGCTTCCCGCTTGCAGTCGGGCAGGGCACGGGCGCAACGTTCAACCCGAGCACTGGCACACTTAACATCCCGCCGTCATCGCTCGCGATTGGCCACCCGAATAATCCGTACACTCGCGCAGCGCCAGTGCGCGCGCGCTTTGAGGCAGTCGGGCCGCAAGATAATGAAATAGATGGCAAGACCACCCGCGTCGTGGCCGGTATGAAAGCCGTTCTCGGCAGTTTTGATGTTGACTCCGCGATCCTTTACAACCGCACTGAACAAAACGTTACCAACTACAACTCGATCCGCTTTGATGCTTTGGTGCGGGCCTTCTCTGCCAACGGGTACAACTTCCTAAACCCAGAGGCAGGTGCCGTAAAGCCAGCCGACCTTCGCATTGATGCGAAAGATAGCGCCAAATCGTCGTTTGCCGTGTTTGACGTTAAGGCATCCGGCGAAATAGGAACATTACCCGGTGGTGCCGCCAGCTTAGCCACCGGCGTCGAGTTCCGCCGCGAGTCACGCGTCGTTAACCCGGATCCGCTCAAACTTGTTGGCGGAATTTTCGGTCGTGGCGTGGCAGCCGCGGACGGAAGCCGCAATGTCTCAACGGTATTCGGTGAGCTTTTACTGCCCTTGGCGAAAAACGTGGAGGCGCAGGTCGCAGCGCGCTATGACAGGTATTCCGATTACGGTAACTCCTTGACCCCGAAGTTCGCAGCATCTTGGGCGGCCGACCCTACGTTTAAGCTCCGTGGCAGCATCGCGAAGGGCTTCCGAGCCCCGTCGCTGACTGAGATCACGAAGTCTACGACCTCGGGCTTCTTCAATGGTGTAGATGACCCGCGTCGATGTTTGCGTCCAGCCATCACTGCCGGGTGTGCGCTTTCGATCCCTGGGCTCATCGTTGCATTCCCTGGCGTGCAGCCGGAAAAATCTGAGTCGTCAACGGCTGGCTTCGTTTTTGAGCCCACAAAAGACACCAACCTCAGCTTGGATTACTTCACGATCAAGCGGCGGAATGAAATTTCGTTCTTGTCATTGACTGAAATTTTGAACAATGAAGGTTCGTCTGATCCGCGTTACGCTAACCGTGTGGTTCGCAATCCTGCGAACACAAGCGCAAACGTGCCGAACGATCCAGGCGCAATCCTTTTTGTAAGCACAGGTTTTGCCAATTTGGGCGGGACCAAAGTGCGCGGAATGGACTTGGACGCCCGTCACCGGATATCGTTCGGTGAGAGCGGGAAACTTGATCTTCGCTTCCTTGCCACCCATTACTTCGCTCAGCGCGGCTCAGGTGTTCCAGATGCACCCTTCGACAGCTTCAATGGTTTCCGGAACGCGCCCCAATGGCGGGGGAATTTTTCCGCGTCATGGGAAACTGGAAACTGGGTCAACACAGGTATCGTCAATTACGTTGGCTCGTTCAAAGCATATACGTCAACGACAGCGGCCGCCACCATTGCCACCTGTGATCAGCCTGGCAGCGCCTACCTATCGCATTGCATTGTAAGCGAGTGGGTGACAGTCGACGTTGGCACCGTTTATCGTGGCATTAAAGACCTTCGACTCGCAGCAACTATTCGTAATATCGCGAATGAAAGGCCCGCTTTCGACCCACTGGCACGGCCATTTAACTCGATCTGGTATCAACCACAGGGGATGAATTTCATCTTGAGCGCCCGCTACGAATTTAAGTAATCGGCCCTAGGTGCGTCCAAAAAAGGGGGCTTCGGCTCCCTTTTTTTGTTGCTCGGCTGGTGGCAAGACTTCTCGGAGAATCAGTGGGCGCTTCCCGAGCGTATCAACAGCTTTCGCCGTACACCGGACGGAAAGAGACTCATTGTCACTTCATACTCCGACACAAAAGCGCCGCGCTGGTATTTCTATGATGTCGAGAAAAAAACACTCGAGGAAATCGGTGCAGCAAAGCCGTGGCTGGATGGCAAGCTGGTCGAGCAGCGTCCGTTTCTTTTCAAGACCCGTGACGGACTGGAAATTGATGGCTATTACTTCCTACCGAAAGATCACAAGCCCGACACAAAACTGCCCACGATCGTGCATATCCACGGCGGGCCATTCGCCCGAGCAGATAGCTGGGGTAGCGGATTTGGCGTAAACGAGGGGCAATTATTTGCTTCACGGGGCTACGCTGTGATCGTGCCAAATTTTCGCGTCACGCCAGGCCTAGGCTCGAAAATTTACTACGCGGGTTTTGGCTCCTATGGCAGACAAATGTCGGACGACCATGAAGATGCGTTGCAATGGGGCATCGATCAGGGGTTTGTGCAATCTGACAAAGTTTGCATGTCCGGCGCCAGCTACGGTGGCTACGCGGCGCTACAAGCGCTGGTGCGATCCAACGAAAAGTGGAAATGCGCGATCGCCGGCTTGGCGGTAACCGATCTCAAATACCAGCTCACCTCTCTCGAGGGCGACACGGCGCGCAACACAGCGGGCGTGACGTTTTGGAAAGGGGTGCTTGGCGAGACGGACCTAGACTCCAAAATGACGCGCGACATTTCCCCCGTCTTCAACGCCGCCAAAATCAAACGCCCCGTGTTTATGTACGCTGGTATCGACGATATTCGCGTACCGCTCGGGCAAATTTCACGCATGAAAGACGAGCTAGAGCGCACCGGGAACCCCGTCAAGGGCTATGTCCTGAAGGAAAACGAGGGACATGGCTTTGGAAAATTGGAGAATCGGGTCGATCTTTACAACCAACTGCTGGCCTTTTTGAAGGATCAGTTTGGGCAGTAGGCTCGCATCATCGCTCCGCCTCAAGATGTGATGAAACGTCTCCCGTTCAGGTCAGTACGACTGGGTCGCGCGCAGCATGCAACCTGAAGACCAGCGGCACCGGAAGTCGCCGCAGTAGCGAGTGGAGTCCGCTATGTTGAGCCTGTCCACAGTAAAGGCTGACGCTTTGTGCCAAGAAAAACGGGGGCTTCGGCTCCCGTTTTTGCGTGTGGAGTGGCATTCACGCCGCTAATGCTGCTGCATACGGATTCGGTGCGCCATTGGGAGAAGGATCGAGCCCGACGACCGCTGGTGTAACCAAAATGCAACACCCTCGAAAGTAAAGCCATTTGGGTTGACATATATGACTAGAATGTCTATCTAAATTGGCTAACTAGGTCAAATTTATTCGGTGTCGCGTAACGATCAGGTATTTTTCAAAGCTGTGCTTTCCACTAAGGAGTTACAAATGATGAATTCTCCAAAAAAGGCTAGGGATATGTTCAAGAAATCGTGCATCGCATTGGCGGTTGGTCTTTGCTTTGTCGGGGGCGCTGCGTATGGTCAATCAGCGGACGGTTCACTTTCCGGGCAAGCTAAGCCGAGTGCAGTCGTTACCATCACCAGCCCAGAGACTGGTGTTTCTCGTCAGTTGACTGCGGATAAAGACGGCGCATTTACATTTTCAAAATTGCCCCCCGGAAAGTACAAAGTGAGCGCGGCTGGTGTTTCTAGGGATGTAACGGTTGTCGTGGGCACGGGCTCACGCGTCTCATTGGAAGTCGGGCAACTCGACAAGGTCGAGGTCGTTGGCTCACGTGCCGCTAATTTGATCGACGTTTCCAGTGTTGAATCGACAACGGTCTTCACGCAAGAGCAGATTCAGGCACTTCCCGTTGCGCGCAACGTCAACGCGGTCGCGCTCTTGGCGCCTGGAGTAGTTCGGGGCGACGCGGGTTTGGGGGCGGGATCAATCCCCTCCTTCGGTGGCGCGTCGGTCGCGGAAAACGGCTACTACATCAACGGCTTCGACGTAACTAACATCCGTAATTTCTTGTCGTATGCGGATTTGCCCTTCGAGGCGATTGCGCAGCAGCAAATAAAAACCGGTGGCTACGGCGCTGAGTACGGGCGCTCTCTGGGTGGCGTGATTAGCTTAGTCACAAAGCGGGGTACTAACGACTGGAAGGGCGGTGGTTCGCTTTACTGGGCACCTGAAAAGCTGCGATCAGCGGGCAAAAACGTCGCTGATTTAGAGCCAACCCAAAGTGGAAACTTCCGAATTTTCGCTAAAGACGACAAGACCGAGAGCCTGAACTATAACGTTTACGCTGGCGGCCCAATCATCAAAGATCAGCTATTCGTGTTCGGGTTAGTGGAGGGGAAGCGCGACGTGGGAACCAACTACGGCAGCAGCCTCGGTGTCAAGTCCACGTCGGATCGACCCAATGGAATGTTGAAACTCGATTTTCAACCCGTTTCAAGCCATCTCTTGGAGCTGACGGCGATTGACAACCGCAACAAAACGAAGATCCAGGACTACACGAATACCACCCGTTACCAAACCACGCTTACAGGGAACCCAACGTCGAGCGCCCAAGAAAGTGGCGGAAGTGTCTTGATCGGAAAATGGACCGGTTACCTGACCGACAACTTTACGGTTTCGGCTCTGGCTGGGCAAGTCCAAGACAAGGTGCTTAAGACGACAGGCGCACGGGTCGCCGACCTGAGCTGCCCTGTGGTGCTTGAGACGAACCTTGCTGAAATCGGTTGTTGGATCAAACCGTTTCCAGGGCCAACCGTTCGCGACCCAAATGCACCGGATGACAGCGACGGCAGAAAAGCCGCACGTCTGGATGCCGAGTATCTATGGGGTCCGCACACGATTCGCGCTGGGTACGACGGTCAAAAATTTACGTCCGATAGCGCTGGTGGCGGCTACTCCGGTGGCTTCTACTACCGGTACTTCGTTACTCCAGCTAGCGGCACCATCAACGGTGTTGCGAACGCTGCACCCGCTGGTTCTCAATATGTCCGTCGGCGTCTACTGTCTTCAACCTCCGGCAGTTTCGAAGTGGACAACGCAGCGATCTATTTGGAAGACACATGGCAGATCAATAAAAATTGGCTTGTCTATGCTGGGTTCCGCACCGAATCATTCGACAACAAGAACGGCGATGGCGTGAGCTTCGTCAAGGCGGACAATCTGCCGGCTCCGAGACTAGGTTTTAGCTGGAATTCTGGAGAAGCGACACCCACGAAGATTTACGGTACGGCAGGTCGGTACTTTATTCCAGTGGCTTCGAATACCAACATTCGCGCGACTCGGGGCGAGTTATTCGAGCAACGCTTCTTCCGCTTCAGCGGCCGTGATCCCATCACGCAGGGGCCGTTGAACCTGAGCGCAGAAATCGGTCGTCCGCAGATCGTCAGCGACGGGACTCTGCCAAACCCAGCAACAATCGCTGACACAAAACTGCGTCCGATGTCGCAGGATGAATTTATCCTTGGATTTCAGCGTCCGTGGGGCAAAGGCTGGGTCGTGGGCGCCAAAGCGACCAGCCGCAAGATTCGCAACGGCTTCGATGACTACTGCGATACCCATCACGCGCTCGAAGTTTGGGCAGCAGACAACAAGTTCAACAACTTTGACTCGGGTACGGCTGCAGGTTGCATCCTAATGAACCCAGGCCGCGACGTGAACCTGCAAGTCGATGTCAACAACGACGGTAAGCTACAGGAAGTTACCATCCCAGCGAGGTACTTTGGTGTTGCACCGTATAAGCGCACCTACCAAGCGCTAGAACTCTCGTTCTCACGCCCATGGGATGGGAAGTGGAGTTTGGATGGCTCTTACACATGGTCTCGTAGTCGAGGCACCGCTGAGGGTTACGTGAGCTCGATCATCAACCAGGAAGATGCCGGCATTACGCAGGACTTTGACTTCGCGTCTCTCACGGATGGTGCCGATGGGTTCTTGCCCAATGATCGGACACATCAGATAAAGGTATACGGCAACTACCAAATAGCAGACGGCTTCCGGCTCGGGTTCAATGGATCCGCCACTTCCGGGCGCCCATTGAGCTGTATCGGTTTTGTTCCCACCACTGCGCGAGATTATGCAACTGCGGTTAACTACACCACTGCGTCAAGCTACTACTGCTTGAACAACGCCGGAACCTCAGTGCTAACACAGCGCGGCTCGCAGGGGCGCACACCTTGGACGTACGGCCTCGACCTGCAAGTGGCGTACGCGCCTAAAGTACCCACCGGCAAGCTGACGTTGCTACTCGACGTGCTAAATGTGCTCAACTCGCAAAAAGCGGTCGAGTTCGATGAGGTGCGGGACTTCAGCCGCCAAACCAGCAATGCCGCTACAGGAAATCAGCTGAGCCTCAATTATGGTCAGCCCGCTGGCTTCCAGACACCGCGTTATGTACGTCTGACAGCGCGATACGAGTTTTAAATGTAGAGCGTAATTTTTGGGTGGAATTGAACTCACCCAACAAAAAAGCCCGGCCACGTTGGTCGGGCTTTTTTCGTTTTGTAGTGCGGAATTTCTAAACGCTGACGTGCTTCGGTGACCGGAGCGCTGGCCAAGCACGGGTTCAAAAAAATTGATCGCGTCAACGCGAGGCCAGCAAGCGCTCATCAAATGTTGCATATGTGCAACATGCCAACAAATACCATTGGTGGTGAAGGCTGTGTGGCTATATTCTTGTGCAGTATCCAAAAATTAGTTCCCGTACGCTGGTGCTAGTCGAGCCAACGCAGGAATTTGTATCACCCACTAACGGAGATTTCTCAATGAAAGTCAAATTTAAAACACTGCGACTGGCGGTTGCTGGCGCGTTGAACGCGTCCATCATCGCGTCGCTTTCGATTTCGTCGGCGCTTGCTCAGCAAGCCAATGCCCCGCAAAAGGTGGAGCGTATTGAAATAACCGGCTCCAGCATTAAGCGTCTTGATGCTGAGACCGCGCTACCGGTCACCGTGGTGACGCGCGCAGATATCGAAAAGAGCGGCGTGCAGTCCACAGAAGAATTGCTCACCCAGATTAC
>JAYVGG010000111.1:0-2240 GCA_043772475.1 Burkholderiales bacterium | reverse complement strand
TTGCCCTAATCGACGACATCGCCACCCTGCTTGACGATGTCGCCGTCCTGACCAAAGTTGCCGCCACCAAAACATCCGGTGTCATCGGCGACGATCTCGCACTCAACGCGCAGCAAGTCGCGGGTGTTAATGCCGATCGTGAGCTGCCGGTGGTGTGGGCCGTGGCGAAAGGCTCGTTCATCAATAAGCTCATTTTAGTGCCGACTGCGCTCGCCATCAGCGCCGTGGCCGCGTGGCTCGTGCAGCCGCTACTCATGATTGGCGGAGCCTATTTGTGCTTTGAGGGCGTGGAAAAACTCGCCCACAAATGGTTGCACGCGAAAGCCGACGACGACGCGCATCACGCTCAATTAACACAGGCGGTTGCGAACGAAAAAATCGACATGGTCGCGTTTGAGAAAGACAAAATTCGCGGTGCCATTCGGACTGATTTTGTACTATCGGCTGAGATCATCGTCATCACCCTTGGCACCGTGGCCGCGGCCACGTTTACAAAACAGCTCACCGTACTCTCGCTCATAGCACTTGGTATGACCGTCGGAGTTTACGGCGTGGTTGCCGGCATCGTGAAGCTCGATGATCTGGGCCTCGCCCTCAGCCAACGCGCGAACGCGCTCGCGCAAAGCGCGGGCAAGCTAATTTTGGCGCTCGCACCGTACTTGATGAAAACGCTCTCTGTGGTCGGCACGGCGGCCATGTTTCTCGTTGGCGGCAGTATTTTGGCGGAGGGAATCCCGGCGCTGCACCATGCAATTGAGGGTATCGGCCGCGCTGTGGGCGGTGGGCTCGGTGGTGGCGTAAGCACCCTCTTTTTTCACGGTCTCGTGGGCATCATCGCGGGGGCACTCGTGCTCGGCGCAGTGCATCTGGTGAAGCGGATTCGCGGTCAGTAATGCGCCGGAAACCCAATAGGGGCGCGGCGTTTGCCGCCCTCCCCTAATTTTTTTGTAGCCCCTCGCAGGTTACCCTAGCGCGCACCATCGCCTCAATCTCGGGCACACTAAAGCCCACTTCCAACAAAATTTCACGCGAATGCTCGCCCAAATTTGCCGGTAGGCGGCGTATCGAGGGCGGGGTCTCGCTCCACGCACCCACGGGTGCGGTGGCGCGGATGCGGCCTTCGGTAGGGTGATCGAATTCTGGGAAAAAGCCGGTTGCCTGCATGTGCTCGTCTTCAAGTAGCGAATCAATGGTGTGCATGGTTGAAAACGGAATATCGGCGGTCGCGAAGAGCGTACGCCAATGCGCGGTGGGCTCCGCCTTGATGGTAGTGGCAACAAATTCATAAACTTCGCCGATATTGGCGGCACGCGCCGAGTGGCTCATAAATTTTTGGTCTGACTTCAAATCAGCACGATTGATCGCATCAAAAAAACTGCCCCAATGCTTATCGTTGTATATCAGCACGCATAAGTAGCCATCGCGGGTTGCATACGGGCGGCGATGGGGCGCGATTAAGCGCGCGTAGCCGGTTTCGCCGAGCGCGGGCAAAAATGTTTTCCCGCCCATATGGTCGCCGAGCACAAATTGCGACATCGCCTCAAACATCGTGATCTCAATCGCCTGCCCTACCCCGCTTCGCTCGCGGTGAAAAAGCGCGGCCAAAATCGCGTTCGCTGTGTGTAGGCCAACCGAGCGATCCCCAATCGTCACCGGTGCATAGCGTGGCACATCGCCTGTTTGACGAGCTGACAGCGAGGCAATGCCCGCCAAGCCCTGAATCAAATCATCGTAGGCGGGCCTGCCCGCATAAGGGCCGTTTTCAGCGTAACCAAAGGCACCCGCATAAATAATTTTCGGGTTAATTTTTTGTACCACGTCGTAGCCCAACCCCAAGCGCGCCATCGACTGCGGGCGCACGTTGTACACCAGCACGTCTGCTTTTGCGGCAAGCCGCAGGCAGGCATCAAGCCCTTGCGGCTTTTTTAGATCGAGCACCAAGGACCGCTTATTGCGATTCAAATGCAAATGAATATGCCCCATGCCGGGGTTTTTCATTGGCCCCACCCAGCGCATATTGTCGCCAGCGGGCGGCTCTACCTTGATCACATCCGCCCCCATATCGCCCAAAATCTGCGTGCAATAGGGCCCCATCACGACAGAGGTGAGGTCGAGAATTTTTACCCCAGCTAGTGCGCCTGTCGTTTCGCTCATCGTCTCAAACTCCGCGCCTGATCTAGGCTTTGGCGATTTCAGGCTCGTCTTTGCCCATCGTCGCCACGAACCCCGCTGCTACAATC
>JAYVGG010000110.1:0-2732 GCA_043772475.1 Burkholderiales bacterium | reverse complement strand
GCGTGCAAGGTAGAAATGGTATCGGGCGAGGTGGTATCAAACCGCGCCGATGCACCTGCTATCAGCGATCGCGACCGCGCAAAAAACCGTGTGCTCGGCTGCCAGTCTCGGCCACTCGGTGACTGCACGATTAAAGCCAAGTTGCGCCCCGAGTGTGTGCCCGCGCATCGCCCGCAGCGCTTTGATGCAGCACTGAGTAGCGTTGAAAATATCACCCACGACCTACGCGAATTTCGATTCACGGGGGCAACACCCGCGCAATTCCTACCCGGCCAATACGCGCTCTTGACCGTGCCCGGTGTGCAAGGTGCGCGCGCCTACTCGATGTCGAACATCGGCCACGACAACGAATGGCATTTTCAAATCAAGCAAGTGCCGGGCGGCAAGGGCTCGGCGCAATTATTTGACCACACGCCGATTGGCACCCGCATCACGATTGATGGGCCCTACGGCATGGCCTATTTGCGCCCGGAGAGCCCGCGCGATGTGATTTGTATCGGTGGCGGATCGGGCCTAGCGCCGCTGATCTCGATCGCGCGTGGCATGGCGGCGGATGCGACGCTCGCAGATCGCCAACTTTATTTTTTCTACGGCGCACGCGGCCCCGCTGATGTCTGCGGCGAATCGATGCTGGCGGCACTACCGGGGTATGGAAAGCGCATTCATTTTCACGCGGCCATTTCCATGCCAGAGCTTGACACCGAAAAAACGTGGCAAGGCAAGGTGGGCTTTATTCATGAAATTGTGCGCGTGCACTTTGGTGAATCACTTCCGCAATTTGAATATTATTTTGCCGGCCCGCCGGTGATGGCGCAGGCGGTGAATATGATGCTGGTGAAAGCCAAGGTGCCGATGTCGCAAGTCCATTACGATAGTTTTTATTGAGTTTCGCACGTGTCTGAAAATCCCACCGCAGCCCCAAACCCCGCGCCCCCATTGGCTCACCGGCTCACCGACCATCTCGGTGGGAGTGATTCGATGCACGTCCACGGTGACGGCGAAGACTCGGACCACGATCATGATTTTATGGGCGACCCAGACGCGCTCGAAAATAACGCGATCTGGATTCAAGACAACATCACGCTCGTGAGTGTCGGTATCGACATCGGCTCATCAGGCACGCAGGTTATTTTTTCGCGCATTAAATTACGCCGCATGGGCGAAGATTTAACCAGCCGCTATTTTGTGGTGGGGCGCGAAACGCTCTATCACTCGCCGGTTGCGCTCACGCCGTACCGTAGCGACACCCAGATTGATGAAACCGCCTTGGGCGATATTATTGATGCGGCCTACACGGGTGCGGGTATCCACCCCGACGATATTGATACCGGTGCCGTGATCTTGACCGGCGAAGCACTGCGGCGTGAAAACGCCGCCGCCATTGGTGCCATGCTGGCCGATATGGGCGGCGAATTTGTCTGCGCCACCGCCGGGCACCACATGGAAGCCATGCTCGCCGCCTACGGCTCGGGGGCGGCCAAGGTGTCGCATGATCGCGGCATTCGCGTACTCAATATCGACATCGGCGGCGGCACCACCAAGCTTGCCGTGCTCGAAGGCGGCAAGGTGGTGAAGACGGCGGCGATTCATCTCGGTGGCCGCTTGCTGGTGGTGAACGCCTTGGGGCAAATAACAAGACTTGACCCCACCGGAAACTATCTGGCGAATCAGGCGGGCTTTGAGTGGGCGTTGGGGGACAAGGTGAGTGATGCCGATTTAGATAAGGTGGCCGCATGGATGGCGGATGCGCTGGCAACTGCACTGCAAACGCGTCCGTCGCCAGCCGCGATTGAAGATCTTTACCTCACCCCCCCACTTTCGCGCTTCACCAATATCGGCGGCGTGATGTTTTCGGGGGGTGTGGCGGAGTATGTGTATGGCCGCGAAGAACGTGATTTTTCCGATCTCGGTAAGCGCCTCGGCACGGCCATTCGCGCCCGTGTAGATGCCGGCACGCTGCCGTGGGCGCTCTTGCCCGCAGGGGAGTGTATTCGTGCGACGGCGTTGGGGGCATCCGAGTACAGTGTGCAGCTTTCTGGCAACACGGTTTATATATCGAGCCCGGCTGATCTCTTGCCGCGCAAAAATTTGCAAGTCTTGCAGCCCAAGTGCCGCTTTGATGATGAGGTCGATATGCTGGCCATCTCGCAGGCGATTAGCGCGCACTTCACGGCCTTTGATTTGATTGAGGGTGAAGCCGAGGTGGCGCTTGCGTTTCGCTGGCGGGGCGAGCCCTCGTTCACGCGGCTCTCGGCGTTCGCGATGGCGATCACGATGGCGCTGGCTAATACCATCAAAGCTAAAAAGCCCATCATCATCATCCTCGATGGCGATGTCGCGCAAACATTGGGCGGCATTTTGAAAGAGGATTGGGGCATCGCATCCGAGGTGCTAGTGCTCGACGGCATTTCGCTCTGGGATTTCGATTTCATCGACTTGGGCCGTATTAGGATGCCGTCTTTTACAGTGCCAGTAACGATCAAATCGCTGGTGTTCAGCGAAGATCCGCGATTGCCGCATGTGCATGGCAAACATCATCATGCCCATGGGTAGGCCCGCCATGCGGAAAGTGCGAAACACAAAACGTGGCGCAAGTCATTTTTGTTGCACTGCGGTTTGACACCCCCCATGGTGGTTGCTAGAGTGCAGGACTGCTATACAGACCGACGTTCCATATAAGAGAATGCGACCGATCGCCGTAATATGACGTTTCTCGAATGACGCAGGCACCG
>JAYVGG010000109.1:0-19237 GCA_043772475.1 Burkholderiales bacterium | reverse complement strand
ACGACTGGCCTTAGCGCCACCGCCGCCCACTTGCATATTGGTGCGGTGGGTGCCAACGGCGGCGTGATCGTGCCGCTAACCGAAGGCCCCGTGGGGACGTGGCGATCCGCAGCCGGTGCCAAGCTCACGCAAGCGCAGGCGGTCGCGTTTGCCGCCGGTGGCACCTACTTCAACGCGCACACCCCCGCCTTTCCGGGCGGTGAAATTCGCGGGCAGGCAGCGGGGCTCGATTAACAACGGTGAAAACTGAACGGGGCGGGGTGTTGTTGGTCTTGGGCCAAACCCCGCGCCAATGCTAGACTTTCACCCGTTTCTAGGATTATGACGGCGGCAGTTTGAAAGACGATTCGTTGTTGCACTTTTACGCTCTACGATGCCGCGTTTGTCGCGGCATCAGCGTTTTGGCGCTCGTGTGGATGAGCCAAGTGGTGTTGGCACACGAGGCCGTGACGCAATCAAAACCACCGCCACCCCACCCACCACTGCAAGCGCTGCCCGGGCTTTTGCAATGAGGCCGCCTCAAGCACGGCCTACAAATGGGCCAAGGCGTGAAACACCGCGTGGTTATTAGCGTTTCAGCCGATGACCTACATCCGCGCGCGCGCAAGATCGGTAGCAAGTGCCAACGCCAACACCACCCATTGAATTGCCATCACCGCAGTCGGTAGCGTGTACGCAACGCTACGGATACCGAGATTGAATTCGGTCAGGTATGAGAGTGGGAGCACGATGGCGGCGGCCCATGGGGTCACCCAGCGGCTTACTGCGGCAAGCGGAAGCAGCCACAAAAGATACCAAGGGTTGATGACGGGGGAAAGGAACAACAACGCCGCGAACGCGAGTGCGACCGCACTCGCCCGGCCCACGTGCTGCGTGGCTACGCGCGTGAGGATGACGAGCCAGATGGCGAGGAGTAAAAATACACAAATGAATCGCGCTGCCGTAGGGCCTGCGGCCCACTGAATCACGTCAAACCCGAGTGCATTAAATTGCCAGTCGCGCGCGAAGGTGGCGAACGATTGCCAAGCCGATGAAAACGCGCCGGCTTGCGCGAGAAAGGGCAGCCAAAAGAGCGCATAGGTGGCAAGCGAGATGGCGCTGGCGAGCGCCAGATCGCGCACCCATTCTGCGAATCGCCGACCCTTGGCATGCACATCTTCAGCGTGCCCGCCCACGAATAAAAACGGCAGTGCCAACAGCGCGTGAATCTTGATCGCCGCCGCGACGCCAACACAAACGGCGGCGAGCCAGAGTAAGCGCTGACCACGAGCGATCAACGCAAACAGGAGCAGCGCGCCGATCAGGCCATCGGGATGCGCGGCGATGCCGACCTCGTAGAGCACCAGTGGGCACAGCGCATAAAGCATCGCGCGACGCGCACCCGCAAGATGCAGCAACGCCCACACCACGCCCAGGTCAACCAGAAGCCCAATCACGCGCAGCGGCCACAGCTCGGCGGGTGCAAGTGCCGTGGCGAGCGCGTAGAGCCACTGCGTGGCAGGCCCGTAAATCGTCGGGACATCTGGGTAATTGATGCGCGCGAGCACATCCGCCCAGCGCGCAGAAAGCGCGTCGGCAGAAGCGAAAAAATAGCTCGGCGCGTGCGCGTACGGGTTCAGGTCGGTGAGGGTGCGGTAGCCATCCCACAGATAGCGATAGTAATCGTCCTCGTAGAGCGGGGGTAGCGTGAGTGCGGCGAGCCTAAGCAGTAGCGCCCAGCAAAGCACCTGGCTGGCACTTGGTGGTGCGGCCAGCTTGGCGCAGAAAAGCGCCGCCGCCGCCGCGCACGTCATCGCCGCGACCCACCATGTGACGGCGTAGTGCCCACGTAGGCTGTGCCACGCAAAAAGCCCCAGCAGCGCCGCGAGGCCTACACAGCCCGCCGCGTGCCACGTAGCGCGTGACGAAAAAAACGCCGTCACCGTGCCGCTACCGCTGCCGCGTGGCGGCCATCACGCTAGGCTCGGCTCGGGTGCGTTCAGCCCATTTCAAGCGCAGGATCATGCCAATAATCCCGCGTGCGGCACCGACGACACCGGCTAACGTACCGCTGATTTTGGACACACCTACACGCCGTTTAGTTGACACCGACACTTCGCCAATTTTCATCTGTGCCTGCAAGGCCTTGACCTGCATTTCGACGGTCCAGCCAAAGGAGCGATCTTGCATCCCCAAGCGCCACAGTGACTCAGTACGCACGGCACGAAACGGCCCTAGATCGCTTACCTTGCGTCGCCATAGCGCAAAAATCAGTAACGAGGCGACTAAATTCCCCACGCGTTGCGGCGGCGTGAGCGCGCCGCGCTCTTGGCGTGCGCGCGTGCGTACCCCGATCACGAGATCGTAGCCCGCTTCAATTTTCTCAATCAGCGCATGCGCTTCTTCGGCCACCACGCTGCCGTCGCCGTCGGCGAATAGCACGACATCGGGCTTTGGCCTACGTGTTGCGATATGCGCCAAACCAGCAAGACAAGCTGCCCCATAGCCGCGCTGCGGTGCCGCCACCACGGTCGCCCCCGCACTGAGGGCGCGCTCACGCGTGCCATCGGAAGAGCCGTTATCGCACACCAGCACCTCGGTAATCAGCGGTGCGTTGCCGCGCCTTAGTGCGAGAAGCTGGCGCACCACCTCACCGATGACCATCGCCTCGTTCAGCGCCGGAATCACCACCACCACGTGGGGAGCCGGCGCTGCGGGCATGGGTAGAGGCACGACTAAGCTAGACAAACGCGTTTCTCAAAACGAGGTCGCGATAGAAAAACCATACGCCTTGCCAACCGCCGTATTGCGCTGACCTTGTTTGTCGCCGTACTGCACCGCCGCTGATACGCGCGGGCTAAAGCGATAACCCAGCGTCAGGCTGGTGAGCGAATAATCTTCCTGCACCTCGGGGAATCGCGCCGGGGAAAAACCAGGGCCACCGATATCAAGGCCGCCCTTCGCATCCACCTTCTGGTAATCCACAGCCGCAAAAAGCTGCGGTGTGAAATTAACGTTAGCACCGAGCTTGTAAAAATTCTCGTTCGAGACCGGGGCGGCACGATCACGGTAGCCCAGTAGCGCGTACACGTTCAGGTTCGAGGTAAGCGACTTGCCCACGGCAACCGAAATCTCCACCGCGTTAGCCCCATCGCCAATCGCCGGTAGCGCGCCCGTGTCGTAGCTGCCTTTGAGAATTGCGCCTAGCCCCAGCGTGAGCGTGACCGGGTCATTGGCCAGATCGTCCAGCACGCGAAAACGCACGCCTAGGCGCGAATCGGTTCCGCCAGAAAGCCCGCCCTTCGGCGCTAAGCCTGACGCCACAATGAAATCACTTTTGGCGCGCCCGATGGCCGCGTCAATAGCCAGCGCGTCCGATACACCGTAGGTATAGCTCAAGCTAAACGTATCCTGCTTAAGCGTTGCCGGCAGTGATGCCGTGGCCGTGCCCGGCTTAAAGGTATCGGCTTTTTGATTCACAAAGCCTAGCGTGAGCTCGCTCGTGCCGGGTGCGGGGAGCCAGGGTGTCTGCGCGAAGGCACTCGGTGCCAAGCTTGATGCCAAGGTCGCCGCAGCGACTGCGTGCAACCAAATCGCTTTCGAGGTTGTTCTGGTCATGATCTATTTACCCATGCTGGTGAGCTTGAAGCGCTTGGCTAAGTAGGTCTCGACCGCCTCCATCTCATCCGAATCAAGTTTGACTTTGCTATCGCTGGCCTTGAGGGCTACCAGCAGCGCTTTGGCATCGCTCGCGTTCTTGGCGCGATCCGCATACGCGCAGCTGCCGCAGGCCACCTGCTTAAAAAAAACCGACTTGCCCACGTTGTATAAATCCGCACCTTGGCCACCACCGGGCGACATGGAGCCGGACGCTACCGCCGTACTAAGACCAGCAGAAGCAAACATCGCCAACAGAACAGGCGCTACGACACGACGAGAAAAACAAAGGCGTGATGACATGAGTGTCTCCAAATAAAAATAAAAATATCGGTCGCGCGAAGCAAAACCAATTGCCGCCGCCGCGCGTATCAAGAAGCAGACCGTGCCCACAAAGATACGAAAAGAGGAAAACTCAGATGCGGCAAATCGTTCCACTAAACCCGCCAATCGTTCGTGATCGTCATGCCGCACCGCCCGTACCCATGCTCTGCGGGGGCAGCGCGAGTGCCATGGCGTGGCAGGGGGACGCGACCGAAATCAATTGGCTGCGCGCGGATGCGGTGGGCTTCTTGCTGGTGATGGGCGGCGCGATTGAAGTCACCTGTGCCGCCGGCAAAACGAGCCACCTTGCGCGCGGCGATTTGCTCGTTCTCAATGTGGTGGAGGCGCGTGGGGTGTGCTTACAGCTGCGCGCGCGTGGAAACATCGCGGAGGGTATGGCTGGCGCATCCACGCAGGCCTTGCATGGTGCCCTACACGCCAAGTGTGGCGACGAATGGCATCACCGCCCCTTCGCCTACCAGCCCGCATGGGGCATGGCCGTGATGAAGCTCACGGATCGCGAATTCATCCGCGCCTCAACGGTCGCACAATTGCTGGCCGACGAAAGCAGCCCCGCACACGGCCCCGCACAAGGCCCCGCACAAGGCCCCGCACAAGGCAACGCACCCTCACGGCTCGTAGAAAATCTCGAAGCCACTCTCTTTGAGGCGCTAAGCGAAATGCTCTGGTCGCGCGACCCACTGAGCCTGCCGCAGCTCGCCGCCGCCACCGATAAACGGCTCGCCAAAGCCATGATGGCCATTGCCGAGGCACCGGCCAAACCGTGGCGCATTGAGACCATGGCGCGCGAGGCGGCGATGTCACGCACCGTATTTGCGGTTCGCTTCAAAAAAATAATTGGCAAAACGCCGCTCGATTTTCTCACGAGCCTCCGGCTGCAATACGCGCTAACCCTCCTGCACGCACCCGGAACGGCGAGCCTTGACGCAATCGCTAAAGAAGTGGGCTACGCCGATGAATCCGCGCTACGCCGCGCCTATCAGCGCGTAAGCGGTCAGCCCCTAAGGCGGCGCGACAAGCCGGAAGCCGCCGCCGCTCTCACAACGACTGATCCCGCACAAAAAAATCAACGTGAAAAATATCTGACGTTCGCGCTCTAGCGAAACGAATCACCGAGCGTATAGCGCAGCAAACCATTTCAGCCAAACACCGCGCCCCTATTGGGTTTCTGGCCGATTATCGCTATGCCTAAGCCGCTTTTTTGACCTTCGCCGCTGGCTTCTTAGCTGCTGGTTTTTTTGCTACCGGCTCTTTCGCCGCCGGTTTCTTAGCGGTTGATGTTGCCGTCGCTGCCTTCGCTTTACCCTTAGCCGCCGGCTTCTTCTTCGCCACGAACCCACCCTTCTCGTTGATCAATTCCACCGCTTCTTCGAGTGTGATCGATTCAACTTTGCCTTTGTCAGGCAGCGTGGCATTGGTGTCGCCGTGCTTCACGTAAGGCCCATAGCGGCCGTCGAAAATACTGATTGGCTGGCCATCATCCGGGTGATTGCCGAGTACGCGTAGCGCACTGGGTGCCGCGCTGCGCGCACCCTTGCCGCCGGCTTTCGGTTCACGCGCTTCAAATTCAAAACCAATTTTGCCGTCGGGTTGCTTGACCAAAAACGCGTTGAACGGCCGGCCTTTTTTGCTGATGAATTTAACGAGCAGCGGCGTGCGGCCGGTTTCGAGGAGCTTGGTCATTTCTTCACGCGCAATTGGCCGCTGCAAAATCATGCGGCCTGAGCGGAAGTCGCACACCTTGGCCGCACCGACGGCTTTTTCGCACACGTAGGAGGAGGGCGTTTCAAAAACTTTCGCACTACATTTTGGGCAGGGGCCTAGCGACGTTTGATCGGAAAAATCCGGTGCCTCATCACCCTCGCCGTTGTCCCCCCATGAAAATTCAATGCCGAATTCTTTGTTCATGATGACATTGGCTGAAAAGGCGCGCCCAATGCGGCTTCTGAAGCCCTCTAGCGGGCCGACATCGCGTTTTTCGAGCAGCGTTTCAGCCTCATGAATCTCTAGCTGACGGCCCGCGATAATTTTCCAGAAGCCGAAATCACACGATTGGCATTGGAATTTTTTGTAGTTCTCGTGCATCTCGCCGCCGCATTTCGGGCACGGCACGTTGAGCTTGCCGAAATCACCGGGGATGGTATCGGCTTCAAAGTTTTTCGCCTGACCGACAATTTTCTTGGTCATTTCGACAATCTCGGCCATGAATTTCTTGCGCGAGAGTTTGCCCTGCTGCATTTGCGAAAGCTTGTATTCCCACTCGGCGGTGAGCTCGGGCGAAAATAATTCTGGTACGCCGAGACCATGCAACAAGGTCATCAGCGAAAACGCTTTTGCCGTCGGGATGAGTTCGCGCCCTTCGCGCAACAAGTATTTCTCAAACAGCAATCCTTCGATCGTGGCTGCACGTGTCGCTGGCGTGCCGAGGCCTTTTTCTTTCATCGCCGCACGTAGCTCGTCGTCATCAATGAGCTTGCCCGCACCTTCCATCGCGGAGAGGAGCGTGGCTTCACTAAAGCGCGCCGGGGGTTTCGTGGCCAGCGCTTTCGATTCCACCATTACCGCTTTTACTTTTTCGTCTTTTTTCAGCGCCGGTAGATTCGCGTTCGCTGTGTCGTCTTCCACGTCACGCCCATACACCGCAAGCCAGCCCGCGTTCACCAGCACTTTGCCCTCAGACTTAAACGGCTCGCCCTCGACGCGCGTGATGCGGGTCGTTTGCAAAAATTCCGCACTCGGGTGAAACACGGCAAGGAAGCGCTTCACCACAAAGTCATACAACTTTTGCTCGATTTCGTTAAGCGATTTCGGCGCTTGCAGCGTGGGGATAATCGCGAAGTGATCCGAGATTTTGGTGTTGTCGAAAATCTTTTTATTGGGCTTCACCCATTTGTTATCAAGGATGCGCTTGGCAGCAACGTTGTAGTCGCCCTCTTTCAACATCTTCATCGTCTCGGTCACGGTAGCGATGTAGTCTTCTGGCAACGCGCGTGAGTCGGTACGCGGGTAGGTGAGGACTTTGTGTTTTTCATACAGCGCTTGTGCCAAGCCCAGCGTGGTTTTTGCGCTAAAACCGAAGCGCGAATTGGCCTCACGTTGCAGCGAAGTCAAATCAAACAACATCGGCGGGGCTTGCGTGGTGGGTTTCGATTCCTCTTCGACAATGCCGGGCTTACCAAGGCATTTGGTAACGAGTGCGCGCGCTTTGGTGGCATCCCACAGACGCTCCGCGCGCAGCGCTTCATCTTCACCCTTCACAAATTTTTCATCAAACCAGCGGCCTTGATAATCGCCGCCCGATGACGCAAAGGTACCCATCACTTCCCAGTAATCGCGGGAAACAAATTTCTTAATTTTTTCTTCGCGCTCGACCATGATCGCGAGCGTAGGTGTCTGCACGCGGCCGACGGTTGTGAGCTGAAATCCACCCGAGCGCGAGTTAAATGCCGTCATCGCGCGCGTGCCGTTGATGCCGACAAGCCAGTCGGATTCGCTGCGACAGACCGCCGCATCCGATAGGGGCTCGTAGCGTTTACCGGCTTCGAGTTTCTTAAAGCCTTCACGAATCGCACCCGGTGTCATCGACTGTAACCATAGGCGCTCAATCGGTTGCCGTGCTTCGGCGTACTGAATGATGTAGCGGAAAATTAATTCACCCTCACGCCCCGCGTCGCAGGCGTTGATGAGTCCCGAGACATCTTTGCGCTTTAATAATTTCAGCAATAACTTCAAACGCGATTCGGTTTTCTCAATCGGCCTGAGCGCGAATACGCTAGGAATCGCCGGTAAATGCGCGAAGGTCCATTTGCCGCGTTTCACTTCTTCATCGTCTGGCATGGCGATTTCAACCAGATGGCCGACAGCCGACGATAGGACGAAGTCGTCGCTCTCTAAATAGTCATCCTTCTTGGTGAATCCGCCCAAGACTTTGGCGATGTCGTTAGCGACGGAAGGTTTTTCGGCGATGATGAGGCGTTTGGTCACGGTGGATCGTTTCGATTGAGTGTCGTTAGCGGGCAATGCCGCAAAAGGGGTCAAATGATAGACGGGGAAACGGGAAGATTACAAGAAGCGATTGTTTTGTGACGGATTGCACCAAGTTGGTGCGCTCCGACTTTAGGCCAATCGCTGAAACTTTCCACCCGGCATTCCGGCAATTGCGCCCGCCATTTCAAGCTCGGTTAAGCGCGCCATTACTTGCTCGGCGGGTAGCTCGACACGTTCTAGCAGCGCGTCCACCGACACCGGCTCGTAACCCATTGCGAGCAAAAATGGGTCGGTCTCCACGGTGTCTGGTGCGGCTACGAGGCTTGGAGTCGCACCTTGCCAGCGAAGTTCGACCAAAATATCGTTGGCCTCATCGACTAGCTTGGCGCCTTGCTTAATAAGCTGATGACAACCCTTGGAAAACGGCGAGTGTATCGAGCCCGGAATCGCAAACACCTCGCGCCCCTGCTCACCCGCCTGGCGCGCGGTGATGAGCGAGCCCGATTGCAGCGCGGCCTCCACCACCAGCACGCCACGCGAGAGCCCGCTGATAATGCGATTACGACGCGGGAAATTCTGCGCCATGGCGGGCATCCCGAGCGGAAACTCCGAGACGATGAGGCCCTTTTCAGCCAATTCGCGCGCAAGCGCCTTATTGCGCGCGGGGTAGATTAAATCAAGTCCCGTGCCGACCACGGCAATCGACGAAGCCAAACCATCCAGCCCACCCCGATGCGCGGCGGCATCAATACCGAGCGCCATGCCGGAGACAATCGTGAGACCCGCCTCAGAGAGGGCGCGCGAAAAAACCTCTGCGTTTTGGCGGCCGCCGGGGGTTGCGTTTCGGCTACCAACCACGCCAAAACAAGGCTGGTTCAGTAGGCTGCGCCGACCCTTCAGATACAGCATGGGCGGCGGATCGGCGACTTCAAGCAGGGCTGCGGGATAATCCGCATCCGCTAGCGTTAGTAAGTGATTGCTCTCGTTTTCAAGCCATGCCAATGAGGCATCTAGCTTTGCTTGGTCAGCACCAGCGGCGATGGCGCGAGACAGTTTGGGGCCAACCGCAGCCGCAAGTGCGGTCTGCGAGGCACCCAAAATAGCGGATGGTGCGCCAAAATGCGCGAGCAGTTTACGAAGGGATTCCCCGCCCAAACCGGGGATCAAATCGAGGGCTAGCCAAGCGCTGGGCTCGGCTCCCGCCTCGGGGACTGGCATAAAAACGTGAGCCGGTCAGGGTGTTAGCACCACATCGCCCACCACGAGCTGGCGGCGACTCGACATCACGAGTGCGTAGGAGACCTTATCAAACGTGCGGAAGACAAAAACCAACCCATTGCGCTCGTCAGGCAGCATAACTTCATCGGGGAGACGTTTCGCTTTTTCGGCATCAGTCTCAAACCAACGGCTCGGATCTACACTACCCCAGAAGCTGGCATCGGCCGCATGAACAGTATTGGTCTCCACCGTGACACCCTTGGTTGAGCTTGCGAACACATGCCCGACCTCAACCCCGTCGCGCTTACCGAGGCTAAGGGAAACAATCGAATACTGCCCGCCTTCGTTAACGCCACCTAAGATCGACAAGACTGAGCCCGACATTTTTTTCGATGGCGCGCGCGGTACGTAGGTTGGCACCACGGTTTCAACAACGGGTGTCAGGCGATCGCCCCGGTTGATTTCTTGGGTGGATTTCAAGATATCAAGCTTGGTTGTGACACCAAAACGCACCACCTTGGCATCCCCCAAGTACATCGCCTCGTAGCCTAAAATTTCTTCAGAGCCTGGGACGCGAAGGGGCTTACCGGGGCGAAAAACCTGCCACTTTTGCCCCATCGCCTCGGTGATGCCGGTGGCATAAGCAAAGTTTCCAGAGCCAACAATAACCCGACCCTCTTCGGTACCAACGATTTGCGGTGCGGCCTCAAGACCGCCGGCCTCAACCACAAGGGGTTGCGACAAGAATGGCCCGATTGCTTTTGTCGGAATCGACGGAATTTCCGACCCGATTAAGCTGCTGCGCGTCTGCGGTGAAAGCTTAACCGTGCTGCCAGCGCCACCACCACCGGCCAACGACAACTGCGGCCGCCCGTTGGCATCAAAGCCCAGCTGAATCACTTCGCCAGGGTAAATCAAATGCGGGTTGCGAATCTGGTCACGATTAAGATTCCAGATTTCAGGCCAGCGCCAAGGCTCTTTCAAAAAGCGGCTGGATATGCCCCAGAGCGTATCGCCCTTCACGACGGTGTAGGTATCGGTGTAGTTTTCGACGAGCTCAAGCGGCTTCACGTCGGCGGACACCACCTCGGTGCGCTTTGCGCGCGGTGCGCGCTTGGCCGGTGCCGCCTTGGCCTCCGCGCTCGCCGAGGGTGCCGCCTGCGCGAAGCCCATTGGCGGCGCACACAAAGTGAGCGAACCGATAAGGAGGGGGGTCAAAACGGAGTAAAGAGTATTTTTTTTCATCTCAGGTCTCGCACATGTAGGAGCGAATGGGGCAGCGCACGTAAGGATTATTGGTTGTGATGCGTCGTGAATAGCCGGGCAAGAACAAACACCAGCGGGCGTTAAGTTTCCCTAAGGCTTCGCAAAACCGCTTGCCGATTTGCTACTTTTCGCGCTTTCCACTAGACTAATCAACTAGGAAGTCGCCACAACTTAATGTGATTTCTCAAGATTCTGCACCTAATTTATTCAATTCGCAAGCAATTATGCCTACTCTGGACGTGTTAACTTATCCCGATCCGATGCTCGCCCGTGTGGCCGAGCCGGTCAAACTGATCGACAATAAGATCAAAAAGCTGGTTGATGACATGGTTGAGACCATGTATCAGGCACCCGGCATTGGTCTTGCCGCCACCCAAGTTGGGGAGCTGAAGCGGCTGATGGTGATTGATATCTCGGAAGAGAAAAATCAATTACGGGTGTTTATCAATCCCGAGATCATCAAAAAAGAAGGCACCGCCGTCAATGAAGAGGGCTGCCTATCGGTGCCCGGCTACTACGACAAAGTCGAGCGCGCCGAAACCGTGATGGTGACAGCTCTTGACCGAGACGGTCAGCGCTTCACCATCAATGCGTCCGGCCTCTTGGCGGTCTGCATTCAGCATGAGATTGACCATCTTGATGGCCACGTCTTTGTTGAATACCTTTCGCCGCTGAAATCAAACCGCATTAAAAATAAGCTCGTCAAGCGTCAGCGCGAGATCGACCGCGTCGCCGAGCTTGACCTGCCACGTCGTCGCGCCGCGACCGCGCGCGCGTAAGGCCGCGTTAGCGCACACGCCGGCGCTTCGCGTCGGCGTTGTTGTTTCTGGCGTACGCATCACTCCTTCGCGAAGGTGACACCCTCATGAAACTCATCTTCGCCGGCACCCCCCCCTTTGCCGCAGCCGCACTGGCAGCCCTGTGCGATGCCGGCCATGATGTCGCACTCGTCCTCACGCAGCCCGATCGCCCCGCTGGGCGCGGCCAAAAGATTAAGCCTAGCGCCGTAGCCGAGACAGCCACCGCGCGCGGGCTACGGTTAGCCAAGCCCGCCACACTCAAAGAGCACGAAACCCAAGCCCTGCTGCAAAGCGTAGGAGCCGACGTGCTCGTGGTGGCCGCTTATGGGCTACTACTGCCCCCGGCGGTGCTGTCGATTCCCACGCGGGGGTGTATCAATATCCACGGCTCTATCTTGCCGCGTTGGCGTGGTGCGGCACCGGTGCAGCGCGCGATTGAGGCGGGCGACACCGAAACCGGCATCACCATTATGCAAATGGATGCGGGGCTCGACACCGGCAACACGTTGCTCACCAAAACGCTGCCGATTGCCGCCGATGAAACCTCGGCAAGTCTCTTCGCAAAGCTCACCGTATTGGGTGCGGGGGCGATTGTCGAAGCGCTGTGCGGGCTCGATAGTCTTATCGCCACACCGCAGCCTGCCGTGGGGGCAACCTACGCGCGCAAAATCGACAAAGCTCAGGCGCGCATACAATGGCAGCAGGCGGCGGCTGAAATCGAGCGAAGGCTGCGTGCGTTTGATCCATCGCCGGGCTGTGAAGCCACGCTTGCCGGGCACACGCTCAAAATTTGGCGCGCAAGCCTCGTCGACGGCGATTTAACCCAAATGCCTGGAACCGTGCTGCGCGTGACAGACGCGCAATTTGTCGTACAGTGCGGCACCGACGCGCTAAATCTCGACATCGTGCAGCGAGCAGGCGGCACGCGCCAAACTGGCAGCGCGTTTTTGCGTGGCACCTCAATTGAAACCGGAGCACGATTTAATGATTAAAGTACAAGCGGCTGCGGCCGCCGTGGTCGGCCTAGCACTAGCGGGTAAAAACCTTGATCGCGTTCTCGATCAAGTGGCGACCCGAGGCGAGGCCTTAACGCCGGGCGAGCGGGCAGCGGTACACTCGATTTCGTTCGATACCTTGCGGCATTACGGGCTCCTCACGGCCCAGCTCGATACGCTGCTCACAGGGCCGGTCAGTGACGCAGGCGTGCGGCATTTGATGCTGATTGCCTTGGCGCAATTGCAATACTCGAAGGCGAGCGACCATGCGATTGTCGATCACGCCGTCTCGGCTTGCGAGCCGATGGGTTTTCACCGCGCGAAACCGTTGGTGAACGCGGTACTGCGTAATTTTTTACGCGCACCAGAGAAATTTAAGCGCGAACGCTTCACGCTCGACACCGCAATTTATGATTTTCCCAAGTGGTGGATCGAGCGCCTAAAACGCGAGCAGCCTCTGCAGTGGCAAGCGGTGCTTCTATCAGCGCGCGAACACCCGCCGATGTGGCTACGCGTGAATGCGCGGCAAAGCGATGCCACAGCGTACTTGGCCGAGCTTGCCGCCGCAGGCATTGGTGCGAGTGCATCCGGTAGTCACGCCATCATGCTTGATAAACCGATGTCGGTGAACGATTTACCGGGCTTTCGTGAGGGGCGCGTCTCGGTGCAAGACTTAGGCGCGCAGCTCGCGGTGCCATTGTTGGGTGCGACTGCTGGCATGCGGGTACTTGATGCCTGTGCCGCACCCGGCGGCAAGACAGGGCATTTTCTGGAACTGGCGGATGTCAATCTAACCGCGATTGATAGCGACAAATTTCGCCTCTTTCGCGTCCACGATAACCTAAAGCGGATCAAGCTCAACGCGCACGTCAAACACGCCAACGCCACCGAGCCAGACACCTGGTGGGATGGCAAGCCGTTCGAGCGCATCTTGCTCGATGTGCCTTGCTCGGGCTCGGGTGTGGTGCGTCGCCACCCCGACATCAAGTGGGGGCGGCGCGAGACCGATCTCGGCTCGTTTGCGCGCCAGCAGCTCCACCTCCTAGAAAGCCTATGGAAATGTCTGGCCGTTGGTGGTAGATTGCTCTACGTCACATGCTCAGTTTTTCGCGCTGAAAACCAAGATGTCATCCAACCTTTTTTGAAAGCGCATCTTGGCGCGCGGCAGCTTAGTTTGGGTGAAACGGGCAAAGTACACCCACCCACCATTCCCGCAGCCCTCATGCAAGCACTCCAAGACGGCCAGCTTCTCCCCGATGAGCAGCACGACGGATTTTATTTCGCCCTTCTGGAAAAGCACGCCTAGCGCGCGCTTTGCCAAGATTGCCCGCGCGTGGCTTGCGCCACTTGCGTGCGCTTCTGTGCTTGCGCTCACGGTTGCGAGCACAGCCTTCGCGCAGAGTGCTGTCGTCACCGAGGCCAAAATTGAGGCCACCGACGAGGGCTATCAGCTCAACGCCGATTTTGATTTGCAGCTCACCTCAGGGATGCAAGATGCCGTCCGCAAGGGCGTGCCACTTTATTTCATCGTCGAAGTCGAGATCACCCAAGCGCGTTGGTACTGGTTTGATCGTGCCTTTGTGCGTACCGCGCGCGACCGGCGGGTGAGCTTTGCGCCGTTGACCGAGCAGTTCCGCATCACCACCTCCGGCGTGTCGCAAACCGTGATGTCGTTCGACGAAGTCAAGCGCTCGCTCTCACGGGTACGCTCGTGGACGCTCGCCGACAAATCACGATTGACACCGGGTGAACGCTACGAAGCCGCGATTCGCATCCGGCTCGATAATTCGCGGCTACCCAAGCCGTTCCAGCTCGACGTATTGGTATCCAAAGAGTGGAATTTGGCTTCTGAGTGGTATCGCTTTAGTGTGACACCATGATCCGCTCCATCGTCTTTATTTGCGTGGCGATGGGCTTGGCGCTGATCGGGCTATTATTTCGCGCGAGCAGCAACAACGCTTTTTTTGGCACCCACTACCCGTGGCTTTTTTGGTTAGGCATCGCGCTCACGACCGGGTTGGTCGCGCTCATCGGCACCCAAATTTTTTCACTCTGGAGAAAACTGCGGGGTCGGGTTTTTGGCGCGAAATTAGCGTTGCGCTTGATGGCCGTGTTTGCGCTCATGGCGGTCATTCCCGGTGGATTGGTCTATGCCATTTCGGTGCAATTTTTGAACCGCTCGATTGATTCTTGGTTTGATGTACCCGTCGAGAAAGCCTTGGAAGGCGCGGTCAATCTCGGTAAAAGCGTGTTGGAATCCGCGCAAAACGACACCTTACGTCGTGCCCGCGATGCGGCTTCGCGCGTGGCCGAGCGCCCCGATGAAGCGGAGCAAATTCTCGCGCAGCAGCGCGCCAACTTTGGCGCCGACGAAATCAGCGTGTTTGAAACCGACGGCCGCCGTGTGCTACGCGCGGGTGCCGGTGGCGCGTTTGGTGAAAAACCGAACCCGCAAGAACTGCGCGAGATCACGCTCAAAAACCCAATCAAAGTGCTCGAATCCACCGCCGAGCGCGTCACCCACGTGCGCGTGATTGTCTTGGTGCCAGCCGCCGCCGCACGTGACGGCATCGCGCCGCTACCCCGACCGCCACGGGTCTTGCAGTGGGTGCAGCCGATTGCTAAAAATTTGGTTGCGGATGCCGATAGCGTCGTCGCCGGCCGCAACGATTACCAGCAGCTTTCCCTACAACGCGGTGGACTTAAACGCCTGTTTGCCCTGACGCTTACGCTTGCCATGGTGCTCACGCTGTTTTCAGCCATCTCGCTCTCGTTTGTACTTTCCGAGCGCTTGTCCGAGCCGCTTTCAGCCCTCGCCGAATCGACGCGCGCGATTGCGCGTGGCGATTTTTCAAAATTAAATCCGGTCAAAAGTCGTGACGAATTCGGTGTGTTGACTCAATCCTTTAACACCATGACACGCCAATTGGCGGAAGCCTCGCACGTGGTTGAGCGCAAACAACACGAGCTTGAAAACGCCAACACCTACCTAGAGTCGATTCTGGGCAACCTCACCTCGGGTGTGCTTACGCTGGACGAGCGCGGGTACGTGAAAACAATCAACAAAAATGCCGAAGAAATGCTCGGTCTTGGGCACGATGCGGTAGACGTAAAAGGCCTCAAACTCCCCGACTGGGGCGGATTTCGGCCAGAATTGAAGGCGCTCGTCGACGACATCAACACCCAGCTTCTCATCCCGCGAGACCGGCCGTGGGAGCGCCAAATTGGCTTTGAAAACGCGCACGGAAAACGCACCCTGCTTGTCCGTGGGGCCAAGCTCCCGGCCACGATTGATTCAGGCTACGTGCTGGCCTTTGATGACATTACCGGGCTCATCCAAGCGCAGCGCGATGCGGCCTGGGGTGAGGTGGCGCGTAGGCTCGCGCACGAAATTAAAAACCCGCTCACCCCCATTCAACTCTCGGCCGAGCGCTTGCAAATGAAGCTCGCCGGCAAGCTGCCGAGTGCTGAGCAAGACCTGCTCGCGCGCGCCACGCAGACGATTGTCAATCAAGTCGGCGCACTCAAAAGCATGGTCGATGATTTCAGCTTGTACTCGCGTAGCTCGCGTCTGACACCGGCCGAGATTTCGCTCAACACCTTGGTGCGCGAAGTGCTGGTGCTGTATGAGTCGATGAACGTGACTATCCACGCGCATCTTGAAGAAACGTTGCCCACCATTTTTGCCGATGCCGCCCTGCTACGCCAAGTGCTGCACAACCTGTTGCAAAACGCGATGGACGCGCTCGCCGCCCAAACCGCCGGCACCATCACGCTCACCACCGAGCGTGACCCTGCCAACCCGACGCGCGTGCGTTTGCTGGTGGCCGACAACGGCTCAGGCTTGGCCGCCGAGGTGATCGACCGGGTGTTTGAGCCCTATGTCACGACCAAACCCAAAGGGACCGGACTTGGGCTCGCGATTGTGAAAAAAATTATTGAAGAACATGGTGGCCAGACCGTGCTCAGTAACGTTCAGCCTTCGGGCGTGTTGGTTGAAATAAGTTTGCCCATTCGCGCCGAATTTGCACGTGATGAACAAACCCGCAAGTACGCCGTATCATAGACAAGCTGCTAGGGAGGGTGTGAAATGGTATCCAATCATATTTTGGTCGTTGATGATGAAATCGGCATTCGAGAATTGTTATCCGAGATTCTCAAAGACGAGGGCTATCACGTGCGCGTGGCCGAAAACGCGGCGCAGGCTCGTGCTGAGCGGCGCGCAGCCAGGCCCGATCTGGTGCTGCTCGATATCTGGATGCCCGACACCGACGGCATCACGCTCCTAAAAGAATGGGCAGCCAATGGCCAGCTCACCATGCCGGTGGTGATGATGTCCGGCCACGGCACGATTGAATCCGCGATCGAGGCCACCCGCATCGGGGCCTGCGATTTTCTGGAAAAGCCGATTAGTCTGCCGAAGCTGATTGCCACCGTCAGCAAGGCCTTGCTGGGCGGGCGCGTTATGCCCAAGCCCGGCTTGGCGCTGGAGCATTTGGGGCGCGCCAAGATCATGGTCGAGCTACGTCAGCGCCTCGAGCAAGTCGCGCGCTTGAAAACCCCGCTGCTCCTCACCGGCGCCACGGGGAGTGCGTTTGATCTGGTCGCGCGCGTGCTGCACCAGCGCAATACCCCCTGGATCGTGCCGCCTGAGCTTAGCTGGCTCGCGCAAAATCCATTCGCCATGCTCGCTGAGGCCAAAGACGGCATCTTGCTGCTTGAAAACGTAAACAACCTTAACCGCAACGAACAAAAGGGGCTCGCTCAGATGATGAGTAAGCTCGAAAAATTTAATGTGCGCTTGGTCGCCACGACCACCGCACCGCTCACGCCACTCGTTGAGCGCGGCGACTTCGATGGTGCGCTGCACACGCAGCTGGCAACGGTCACCTTGCGCGTGCCGAGCTTAGCCGAGCACGCCGAAGACATCCCCGAGCTCGCGACGACCGTGCTGCTGCAAATGGTGGAAGCCAACGAATGCCCCTTGCGCCACTTGAGTGTTGGCGCACAAAACGCATTGCGAAACTTGCAATGGCCGGGTAATGTTCACGCGCTGCAAAACGCGGTGAAGACGATGGCAATGACAAGCCTTGGTACGGAAATTACCGCCGACGACGTTTCACGTGTCACGCGTGAAATGGGGCTCGATGACCGTGCGACACCGGCCTCACTGGGCGGCATTCCGTTTGATTTACCGCTGCGCGAAGCGCGCGAGCGCTTTGAGCACCAGTATTTTTTACATCACATCCGCAAAGAAGACGGCAATATGTCGCGCGTGGCCGACCGTGTTGGGCTTGAGCGGACCCACCTCTATCGCAAGCTCAAACAACTCGGCATTCGTGGTGGTGCTAAGGCTGACGATGGCAAGCTCTAGTGCCGCGGGCCCGCTCGCGGGGCTCAAAGTAGTCGAGATGGGCACGCTTATCGCGGGGCCTTACTGTGGCCGCCTGATGGCCGAGTTTGGGGCCGAGGTGATCAAGATTGAATCGCCAGCAGACGAAGACGGGGCGGGTGGTGGCGACCCGCTCAGAAGCTGGCGCAAGCTCCATAAGGGGACGAGCCTCTGGTGGTACGCGCAGGCGCGTAACAAAAAATCAATCACGCTAAATTTGCGTGAAGCCGAAGGCCAAGAGATTGCTCGCAAGCTCATTATTGAAGCCGATATTTTGGTCGAAAATTTCCGCCCCGGTACGCTCGAAAAATGGGGGCTCGATTACGCAGCGCTTGCCAAGCTAAACCCCAAACTCATCATGGTCAGGCTCTCGGGCTTTGGCCAAACGGGCCCTTACAAAGACCGTGTGGGCTTTGGCGCGATTGGTGAATCGATGGGCGGGATGCGCTACATCACGGGCTACCCAGATCGAGCACCCGTGCGCGTGGGGATTTCGATTGGCGATTCGCTCGCCGCTATGCAGGGTGTGATGGGCGCACTCATGGCGCTACATCATCGGCACACGAGCGGGCGCGGGCAGGTGGTCGATGTCGCGTTGTACGAGGCGGTATTTTCGATGATGGAATCCATGCTGCCTGAATTCGGCATGGGGGGCCTCGTGCGTGAGCGTTCAGGCTCGGCCTTACCGGGCATTACGCCATCGAACACCTATCTTTGTGGCGACAAGCAGTACGTGGTGATTGGTGCAAATGGGGATGCGATTTTTAAACGCATGATGTTAGCGATTGGCCGCGACGATCTGGCGCGTGATCCGGGCCTGGTCGATAACGCAGGACGCTCCGCGCGCGCAACCGAGCTCGATGCCGCGATCGGCGCGTGGACGGGTGCCAACACGCTCGATCATGTGCTTGCCGTGCTCGGTCGTGCCGATGTGCCGTCTGGCCGCATTTACTCGATTGCCGATATCGTGAGCGACATGCAGTATCAGGCGCGCGGCATGATTGAGAAACATTCACTGGGTGAAAACGAATCCGTTTTACTGCCCGGCATTACTCCCAAACTCTCTGAAACCCCAGGCAGGACGCGGTGGATTGGCCCTAAACTCGGTGAACATACGGCAGAAATTTTGGCCGCGATTGGTTACGATACGGCAGCGCAAACAGCATTACGAAAGCGAAACATCATATGAGTACGCTACCCAAAATTCACGTGAACGATGTTGGCGTACGCGATGGTTTTCAGATTGAGAAAAATTTCATTCCAACTGAAACCAAGATCGCCTTGATTGATGCCTTGACGGCCACCGGGCTTGCCAAGGTCGAGGCGACCTCGTTTGTGCATCCCAAGTTTGTCCCAAACATGGCGGATGCCCAGACGGTATTAAAAGAAATTTTGCGCCGCGACGGCGTGATGATTACCGCGATCACGCCCAATATCAAGGGCATGGAGCGCGCGGTGGCGTGCCATACCTCGGGCGGCAAGATTGACGAAATGAATCTCTTCATGTCGGCCTCCGAAACGCACAACATGGCCAACGTGAAGCGCACCACCGCCCAATCGCTAGAAGATTTTGCGATCATGATCCCGATGGCTAAAGC
>JAYVGG010000108.1:0-3668 GCA_043772475.1 Burkholderiales bacterium | reverse complement strand
CATAAAATTGCGGTACACTTAATTTATGTCATGGCTCGTTGGCAGATCCAAGAAATTTTTCCGCTTCACGTAATTCCAACTATATCTTTCACTCGCGCCCACTGAGGGCTTAATCAACAAGGGGTTCACGCATGAATAAGACAGAAATGATCGATGCCGTTGCAAAATCTGCAGACATTTCCAAGGCAGCGGCGGGGCGCGCTGTGGATGCGATGTTGGCAAACATTCGCAGCGCACTTCGTAAAAACCAGATGGTCACCATGGTCGGCTTCGGTACGTTTTTCGTAGGCAAGCGCGCAGCCCGCGCCGGCCGCAATCCACGCACGGGTGCCGCTATTAAGATCAAGGCTGCGAAGGTGCCAAAGTTTCGTGCTGGTAAAGCGCTGAAAGATGCGTTAAACTAATCGGCTTCGGGTGCTTAGCTCAGCTGGTAGAGCGTCGCCCTTACAAGGCGAATGTCGGGGGTTCGAGCCCCTCAGCACCCACCAGTATGCGTTGTAAAAGCCAAGAGTAATATGGAGTGGTAGTTCAGTTGGTTAGAATACCGGCCTGTCACGCCGGGGGTCGCGGGTTCGAGTCCCGTCCACTCCGCCAAACTGGGGGCGAACTTTAATGAAGTTCGCCCTTTTTCATATGTGGGTATCATTGTTGTCTCCGTCACCATGAAATGTCGCCGCCATGCTTGAAACCATCCGTACTGCCGCCCAGACGTGGGTCGCTAAAGTCATCCTCGCATTGATCTCAATCCCGTTTGCGCTGTGGGGTGTTGAATCCTACGTGCGAACCACGCCGGGGCAAGATTCTGTGGCGACCGTTGGTAGCGAAAAAATTACCAATGATGAATTTCAGCGTGCTGTAACGCGCCAGCTCGATCAATTCAAAGAACAGTTCAAAGGCCAGATCGATGCCTCGATTATGGATAACCCAGAAATGCGTAAAGGCATTCTTGACCAACTCGTAGATCAGCGGTTGCTCGGCGCCGCCGCAAAATCAGCCGGCCTGCGCGTGAGCGATGAAACCTTACGTGAGCGTATCGGCAACGAGCCCTCGTTTCAGGAAAACGGCAAATTTTCCTCGGTACGTTACGAGATTTTTTTGAAATCGCAAGGTCAGTCCGCGATGCGCTTTGAAGAGCTTTTCCGCCGCGATATTGAGCGTCAAAAGCTCTACGCGAGCGTGAACGATACCGCGATCACATCGAGCACCAGCGTGAAGCAATTCCTGCGCGCTTCCGAGCAGACCCGCGAAGTTGCGGTGGTGAATCTAGCGCCGGAGCAATTTTTGGCCGCCGTCACCATTACCCCTGAGCGCGCCAAGGCGCACTACGAAGAAAAGAAAGCCGACTTTACGATCCCCGAGCAAGTACGCGCTGAATACTTAGAGCTATCCGTGGATGCGCTCGCACCGCAGATCGACGTTAGCGCAGATGAGCTCAAAGCCTACTACGACACCAATAGCGTGCGTTTTGTGCAAAAAGAGCAGCGCCGCGCCAGCCATATTTTGATTAGCGCCGCCGCCACCGCGTCAGACGCAGAAAAGAATACCGCGCGCGAAAAGGCCGACGCGCTCGCCTTGCAGGTTCGTGCCAAGCCCGCCGATTTCGCAGACGTAGCAAAGAAAAACTCACAAGACCCAGGCTCGGCTGCTAATGGTGGCGACCTTGATTTTTTTGCGCGTGGCGCGATGGTGAAGCCGTTTGAAGAGGCTGTGTTTACGGGCAAGACTGGCGACATCGTGGGCCCGGTGAAATCGGATTTCGGCTACCACATCATTCGCATTACTGATGTGCGCGCTGAGAAAGGCAAGAGTATTGCCGAAGTGAAGCCCGAGATCGAAGGCGAAATTAAAAAGCAAAAAGCGCAAAAGAAATACGCAGAATTAGCCGAACAGTTTTCTAATCTCGTTTACGAAAAATCGGGCACGCTCAAAGATGCGTCGGATGCGACCAAGCTCACCATTCGTCAGAGCGCTTGGATTTCAAAAGGCCAGCAGGCACCTGCACCCTTCTCGAATAAAAAATTGATTACCGCGTTGTTCTCCGACGATGTTGTCAAAAATAAACGTAACACCGAAGCTGTCGAAGTTGCCGCCAGCACGTTAATCGCCGCGCGGGTATTAGAGTCCAAGCCTAGCAGCGTTCGCCCCTTCGCCGAGGTCGAGGCCGGCATCATCGCCAAACTCAAGCGTGAAGATGCCGTAAAGCTTGCAAAGGCCGATGGTGACGCAAAGTTAGCCCTCCTAAAAGACGGCAAAGCAGCCGACGTGAAATGGCCCGCACCGCTCGCCGTTAGCCGCGCCAACGCAGGCGGCTTGCAGCAGCCGATTATTGATGCCGTCATGAAGGCCAATACCCAAACGCTACCCTTGACGCTCGGCGTAGAGCTCCCCGGCGCGGGCTACAGCCTCGTCCAGATCACCAAAGTGATCGACCCTGCTGATGGTGACGACGCGAAAATTAAAGCCTCCAAAGGCCGCATCGCGCAAGCAAGCGCGCAGCAAGATCTACAATCGCTGTTAGCGCTCGCCAAAGCGAAAGTGGGTGTCGAGATCGTCAAAAGCGCGATAGAGAAAAAAGCGGACGTAAAGCCGTAGCAGCGAGAACGCGCTTAATCTGGGTAGCGATCAAGCGAGCAAGTCCAATCTCGCCTTAGACTGGTTATGAAGTGCAGGCTAGGCTCATTGCCGCACGACACCGCGTATCCGCGCCCGGTATGCGTACTTGCGCTCGCAAAGCCCGCATCGAAAATGCTATTCCTAAACCCCAAAGTACGCCGCGATCTGTATGCGGAAGCCGACAAGCGCGCGTCTGGCAAACCGATCAAGGACAGATCAGTTTAATTTTTGGGAAATACGTTTTATAGCGGCCCTTATCGCGCGTGAGCAGTTGCCATCCCTCGGTTTGCGCTTGGGCTCCAAAGAAAAAATCTGCGAGTACACCCGTTTTTGTGCCCTTACGTTTTCGGTACAGCAAAAAAACTTCGCCAGCCAAATAGGCCGTGGGGCGAGAAAAATCTTTGACCGTGATTTTGCACCGTTTGAGAAAATCGTCGAGCGCGTCCTTACTTTCCATGGCGGGCACCAGCTCGGCATAACCAATGGGATTGATAAAAAGCGGGCCTCGTTTTTGCGCCTTCAACAATTGCTCCTCTGACCAGCCAGCCCATTGCGGATCGTCCTGCACCAAGTCGATCAGCACATTGGAATCCACCAAGGTCATGGCTTGTTCCAGTCGTCACCACGCGTCATGCGCATGATCTGGTCGGTGGTGTATTTGCGGTTGCCCGTACCGCGCAGGGCTGCAAACGAGTTTGCCGCATTCGCCTTTCGCAGAGGCTTGGTAAGCGACTGCAAATGTTTTTCCAACGCCTCTTGCACGACTGCGGACTTGCTTATCTGCTGCGCTTCGCAGTAGGCGGAAAGCTGATTTTCCAAAGGGTCGGGTAGGCGTACAGATAGCATGATGGACTCCGATTTTGTATTACAATTATAATTTACATTGTATGACAAATTCGCCGTGTAATCAATGCGTCGTCGATAATCGGCTTCAACCCTTAAACCTAGAAACGGCAGTTGACCGCTCGCGAGTCCTAAAGTGGACCCCATTTCCCGGACACTAGTTTAAGCTGAGCTCTATCCACCAAGGAAAGCCGCAATGAGCGAAGCAAAAG
>JAYVGG010000107.1:0-9239 GCA_043772475.1 Burkholderiales bacterium | reverse complement strand
GCGGTCTCACCTAAATGGTGAACGCATAGAAACCACCAAACTCTAGTATTGGGGCGGCGCTCGAGGGACTCGCGAGCGGTCAACTGCCGTTTCTAGGATAATGGTGGACGCACCCATAAAATTCCTTGGATGCGCCCTCGACAAAGTGAGTACACCGGTGTGTATCGCTGCAACGTGAACAGTTAAATGTCCGATACCGAGTGAGCACTATCGCACACAAGTCACGCACACGGCGCGAAATCGCCAAACACCGCGCCGATATTGGCGTTTCAGCTTTCTTGCGTAAGCCTAGTTAAGGCTTCGCGATATTTGTCGCTGGTTTTTTGCGCGATCTCGGCGGGCACTTCAGGTGCGGGTGGCTTACGATTGAAACCGATTGAGTCCAGCCAATTGCGGATGAATTGCTTATCAAAACTTGCAGGCGAGCTGCCCACTTTGTAGGTGGCGAGCGGCCAGAAGCGCGATGAATCCGGCGTGAGTACTTCATCAATCACATGCAGCACGCCGTTGGCGTCGAGGCCGAATTCAAACTTGGTATCCGCAATGATGATGCCCTTTTCAAGCGCATAGGCAGCCGCTTCGGTGTAAAGCCTGATCGCCACGTCCCGCACCTCACGCGCACGGTCAGCGCCGATGATTTTTTCGCAGCGCGCGAAATCTATATTTTCATCATGCTCGCCTGCTTCCGCCTTGGTTGCGGGAGTAAAAATCGGCGCGGGCAGTTTCGATGCGCGCTGTAAACCGGGCGGCAACTTCACACCGCATACCGATTGCGACGCTTGGTATTCCTGCCAACCCGAGCCCTCCAAGTAGCCGCGCACCACGGCCTCAATCGGCAGCACGTTGTACTTGTTGACGACAATCGCGCGCCCGCGCACTTGGTCGCGTTCGTGTGCGGCCACGACCGTTTCCGGGTCGATGCCCGTGAGCTGATTCGGCACGATATGCGCCAGTTTTTTGAACCAAAAATTGGCAAGGCCGACTAAGATTTCACCCTTGTGCGGGATGGGCGTGGGCAAAATAACATCGTAGGCGGAGAGACGGTCGGTGGTGACGAGAAGGAGCTTGTCTTCACCCACGGCGTAAATATCGCGGACTTTGCCACGGGCGATGAGGGAGAGGGAGGTAATTGTGGATTGCAACATATCAACCTTAAGTCAGCATCGCAAATACTGCCACAATAGCGAGCAGCAGCATTGCTGGGAAAGCAGACACGAGACCGATAACCGTGCTGCGCCAACTCGCACTCATCCACGAGCCACCGTAAATGCGCTTGAGCTCCCATACCACGTGGATAGCGGCCCACAGCAGCAGCAAACTTTGCAGCCACCAGTAGGGCTGCAACGCCGCCAACAGCAACGTGAAAAAAAACATCGCGTAGGTGTTCAGTGTCGTAATCATGTGTTCGCCATAGCTGCGGCGACGATCAAAATAGACGAGCTTCAAGATGAGCGCATAGAGTGGCAGAAATAAAAACAGCGCGTTCGGAATAAGTGAAATGAACGTGCCGCTCATTTCCTTAAACGCCACTTGCTGCGAGACGGTGCGGAGTTTTTCATTCTTGGCCGCAGCGCTCGCTTCAATCCACGGGCGTAGCGGCTCAAGCCAACCCCAATTTTGGGTGGCGGGCAAGTTCAGATGGATTGGTGAGGGGTTATTGGAGACATTGACCTTGATAGCACCGCTGAGGTCGCCTACCCCCGCCACCTTCACCAACAAGAAAAAAACCAGACTAATCGAAAAATAGAGGCGAAATGGCCGCACGTAACGTTGCCGCCTGCCGGCGAAATACTCGGTCGTTAAGAACCCGGGCCGCGTGAACAGATACCAGAGCGTGCGCCAAAGTTTGCCCTCCAGTGCTACGTAGTGATTAATGAGTTCGTGGAAATACTCGAAAAACCCAGCGATGTGCGCCGCAGTCTCCTGCCCGCAATGCGAACAAAATCTTGCGCTCGCGGGTGCGAGCGCAAGATTACAGTTGCGGCAGTAGGTCGTTTCGGCGGACGCGTCGCTCAACGCACCACCTGCGCCAACTCACCCTTCGCGTATTTTTCGGCCATGCGTGAAAGGTTGATCGCCTTGATTTTCGAGCCCTGCCCCGCGCAGTTAAATTGCTCGTAGCGTTGCTTGCAAATCAATTTGGCCGCAGCCCGCGCGGGTTTCAGGTAATCGCGTGGATCGAAATGTGATTTATTCTCATTCATAAATTTACGCACCGCCGCCGTCATGGCGAGGCGAATATCGGTGTCGATATTGATCTTCCGCACGCCGTGTTTAATCCCTTCTTGAATTTCTTCCACCGGCACGCCGTAGGTTTCTTTCATGTCGCCGCCGTTGGCGCGGATGATGTCGAGGAGATCTTGCGGCACGCTTGATGAGCCGTGCATGACGAGGTGGGTATTGGGAATGCGCGCGTGAATTTCTTTGATGCGGCCAATGGCCAAAATATCGCCGGTGGGTTTCCGGGAAAATTTATACGCGCCGTGAGACGTGCCAATCGCAATCGCGAGTGCGTCAACGCCGGTTGCTTTCACAAATCGCGCCGCTTCATCTGGGTCGGTCAGTAACTGTTCGCGCGTCATGGTGGACTCTGTGCCGTGGCCGTCTTCCTTGTCACCTCGCATGGTTTCGAGTGAGCCCAAGCAGCCCAATTCACCTTCGACCGATACGCCAATGACATGCGCGAGATCGACCACACGGCGCGTGACATCCACGTTGTAATCGTAGCTGGCAATGGTTTTGCCGTCGGCCTCCAGCGAGCCATCCATCATCACCGACGAAAACCCTAAGCGAATCGCCTGCTGGCAGACGGCTGGGCTTTGGCCGTGGTCTTGGTGCATGGCGACGGGCACATTGGGGTAAGAATCCACGGCGGCTTCGATCAAGTATTTCAAGAACGTCTCGCCCGCGTATTTGCGCGCACCCGCACTGGCCTGCATGATGACCGGTGAATCAGTTTCCGCTGCCGCTTCCATGATGGCCTGCACTTGCTCCAAGTTATTCACGTTAAACGCGGGGATGCCGTAATTATTTTCGGCAGCGTGATCGAGCAATTGGCGCATGGATACGAGGGGCATGAAATTCTCCTGAGGGGTGTGAATCGTCGAAATCGTTATTTTACTTCGTCATCGCGTCGCGGCGTTTTAATCCTGTCACCCACCACATGCCCCAAGGGCGTATCCCCACCGCCATGCCGATGGTTTTGCGTTGCTGCGCGGGTAGGTAGCCGTCTAGCTCGGCCAGCTCGTGGAATTCTTGGGCGAGGCGCGCGAGCTTGCGCTCAAGGTGCGCGATGGATGTCTGCGAGAGCTCACGAAACTCAAAGGCAAAAAATCCGCCCTCGGCCGCAAAGTCAGCCGAAATAAAATCGGCCACCACACTCTTGCCATGGGTGCGCTCAATGGGACCCTTGCGTTGCAGGCGCACCGTGCGCGGCACTTTTAAGCGCACATGGTCATTGGCGCCAAGCTCAATAATGCCGGCCTTGTCGAGCTTCAGTAAGAGCGCCGTGCATTCGGCCTTGGTGAGCTCGTAGGTTTCTAAAATCGCGGCAACCGTCCATTCGTTGAACAACAAATGGAATACGCCCAAGAGTTTCGGGTCGGCCGCGAGCACGGCTTCTTGTTTATCGCTCATCTCATCCACATCCGCACTCGCCCCGCGCGCGATACGTGCCAGCTCAAAAAAATCAATTTCCAGCACGTTGCAGATTTCTTCGAGCCGCTTCAACGTAAAGGTCTCCTCGGCAAACAAGCGCTTGACGCTTGCCTCAGAGAGATCAAGCTTGGTGGCGAGATCGCGGTAGGTTAAATCACGCGTTTTTAGCGTGGTTTTGAGCGCGGCGACGAGGGTGCTGGTATGGGCTTTCGTGGTCATAGTCGTAATTTAGCCGTCAATTGGTATTGCCAAATAATACCATCATGTTTTTGTATTGCCATCCGCGCCCATTGCGCCAACAATGCACCCATCGCATCACCACCCACTCAGGAGACGCACCATGAAACGCTCTACCCTCGTCGCTTTAATTGCCGCCGCTCTTTTACCCCTTTCAGCTGCCGCCTTCGAGCCGGAATGTTTGGGGCACTGCGACGCGACACCACCCGGTTTTGAAACCGCGTGTGGTTCAACGGTTGCTGATCGCGTTGAAGGTCTCAACAACAAAGTGAAGCCATTAAAAGACATCGCGGGCTACGTGAAATCGCCGCAAGGCTTGGCGATGAAACTGGTGAACGATCACGTCGTAAAAATCCCCGCGTGGGTGGGCTACGCGATTGACCCGATTGGCTCGCTAAAAAATCGTGCGATGGGGGAAGCGCGCGATCACGTGAAGGCGTCGATGAAAGCGAATACGGCGGCTTGTGCCGAAACGGACGCGGCACCGATTGATTCGCGATTGTTGCCGGTGGATAGCGAGCAGATTTAGTGCTGCTCCGCCTATCGGGGGGCGGCAGGCTGCGGTGAAAAAAACTGAAACAGCCTTTGAATAGGCGCGTTTCGGCAACAGCATCCAACCTTGACAGACACAGTATCACCACCCATAATCTAGTCATCTAAACTGACTAGATCTGACAACCATGAGACAAGCCCAATGGCAATTGCAAACCGCAAAAGCGCAGTTAAGCGCATTGGTGGAAGCGGCACTTCTCGGTGAACCGCAGCGCATCACACGGCGCGGCAAAGATGCGGTGATGGTAGTTTCAGAAAAAACTTACGTGGCGTTAACCAGCAAGGCGCAGGCTCGTGCGCCCGATTTTGTTGCCCACCTGCTGGCGATGCCTAAAGAAAAACTGAAACCTGCGGCCACTGACAAGGCTAAAACGCAAATCGTCTTGCGCGAGATTGCACTTTGAGCTTCCTGCTAGACACGGTCGTGCTTTCAGAGCTTCGCAAAACGCAACCCTCACGCAATGTCACTCGCTGGCTCAAGATGCATCCGCCGCAATCTCTGTACATAAGCGTCGTGAGCATTGGGGAGATTGAGCGAGGGATTGAGAAAGCGCGAAAGACGGATGCAGCCTTCTCGCGCGAGCTGACACGCTGGCTCGATCACTTACTCAGCCACTATGATGACCAAGTGCTGCCCGTGACGGCAAACATCTCACGACTATGGGGGCGGTTGTCCTCGAATCTAGGCCACGAGGGCGCGGACTTATTGATCGCGGCTACCGCCATTACGCATAACTTCACCGTGGTGACGCGAAACGTGAAGCATTTTGCGCCAACGGGAGCGCGGGTTCTTGATCCGTTTATCGCAAAACCTTAAATTTCGCTCACGCCCACCAGCGCCTGCTGACCGAAACCCCAATAACCACGCCACTTTCCACGCGTTACGCGTAAACACACTCGCCACTACTCAATCGAAATTTTCTTCACCACCAGCGTCAGCGTAAGCGACTTACCGGCGCGCTCCACGTCCACTGGCACGCGCTGACCTTCGTCGGTGGATAAAATTTCCAGCATCAATTGCGTGGCGCGGCCGATAGATTTACCGGCGAATTTTTTGATCACATCGCCCGGCAAAATACCTGCGACTTGTGCGGGGGAATCTTTGCCGACGGCACTCACTTTAGCGATCCGCCCGTCGTTGTCATCGAGCGCGATGCCGATCACGCTGCGCTTGCCGTTACTGCTCGCTATTTTTTTATCGATCAATTCGGCGTTGCGGCGATCTTCGTCGAGGGCGGCGGCTTCGTTGGCAATCTCTTTGAGCGAAATTTTTGGTAGCTCATCAATCATGCCCTCACACTGCTCGCGCGCGATGTTGGCAAAGGCGGGCTGATCCTTCAGCGCAGCCGTGCCAGCGATCAACTCGCGTAGCTTTTCCGGTGGGGCTGTGTCTTTATTGAGCTGCACAAATTGCTCGGCAGCGCGATCTAATTTGGGCTTGAGATCAGCGAACGTGGCGCTACAGGCGGCGCGCATTCCGGCAATCACGGTGGTGCCGAAGGCGGGTGCTGACGCTGCCTCGGCGTGCGCCAAGTGGGGAAAACTTACCACGCTAAGCGTGGCGATTGTGATGAAAATTTTCATTGTCCAAATCTTAAAAAACATCGTGCTAAAAATAGAAAATAGCCAAAACCCCAATAACCACGCCCTGTTACAGCCATTTACAACATGGGCAGCGGCTCAAACAACGCCTTCAAATCCTCCGCCCCCAAGCCGCTCACCGCCTTCGCCTCACCGCCCAATAATTCAGAAGCCAGTGCACCCTTACGGCTTTGCAGCTCGACAATGCGCTCTTCTACCGTGCTCTTGGTGATGAGCTTATAAACAAACACCGGCTTGGTTTGGCCGATGCGGTGTGCGCGGTCGGTGGCTTGGTTTTCAACCGCCGGGTTCCACCACGGGTCGTAGTGAATTACCGTATCCGCAGCCGTCAACGTCAAGCCGGTGCCGCCCGCTTTTAAGCTAATCAAAAATAATTTCACGCGCCCACTTTGGAATTCATCAATCGGTGTCGCGCGGTCGCGGGTGCTGCCGGTGAGTTTCACGTACTTTATTTTGCGGGTGTCGAGCTCGGCTTCGATCAAGGTCAACATGCTGGTGAATTGCGAGAAAAGCAAGATGTGGCGGCCTTCTTCGAGCAATTCGTCGAGCATTTCCATGAGGCTTTCGAGCTTCGCCGACGCGGCGTTTTTGGCCGACACCGTTTTGAGTAGACGCGGGTCGCAGCACACTTGGCGGAGTTTTAAGAGCGCATCGAGCACCACGATATGGCTGCGCGCTAAGCCCTTGCTGGCGATTTCGTCGCGTACGCGCTTATCCATCGCGGCACGTATGGTTTCGTAGAGATCCGATTGCTTCGCCTCCATCTCGACGACGCGGGTGATGAGGGTCTTGGGCGGTAGCTCGCTTGCGACCATGTCTTTGGTACGGCGCAGCATGAAGGGCTTGATGCGGCGGGCGAGAAATTTGCGGCGATCGGAGTCGCCATCTTTTTCAATCGGCTTTCGGTAGTCACGCTGAAAACTTTTTTCGTCCCCCAAAAACCCCGGCGACAAAAATTGAAACAGCGACCAAAGCTCACCAAGATGATTTTCAAGCGGCGTGCCCGAAAGACATAAGCGGTGCTTGGCTTCGAGCGTGCAGGCGATCACGGCGGCGTGGGTTTTGGGGTTCTTGATGTTTTGCGCTTCATCGAGAATCAGCAAATGCCACGTGGTTTTTTTCAAAATATCGGCATCGCGCGAGAGCAGCGCGTAGGTGGTGAGCACGATGTCGTGCTTGGCCATATTGTCCGCCCCCTTGTGGCGCTCGCCACCGTGCGAGACCCACACGGATAGTGACGGCGCGAATCGTTTCGCCTCACTTTGCCACGTCCCGATCATGCTCGTGGGGGCGACGACCAAGGCGGGTGTGCCCAAGCGCCCTGCTTCTTTCTCACACAAAATATGCGCGAGCGTTTGCACGGTTTTGCCGAGCCCCATGTCGTCGGCCAGCACGCCGCCCATTTCGTACTCGCGCAAAAATTGCAGCCACGAGAGCCCCTCGGCTTGATAGGGTCGCAAGTCAGCGTTGAAATTTTTGGGCGCCGCCACCGGTGTGATGCCGCTAAATCGCGCCAAGCGCGCGCCGAGATCGCGCAGCCGCTCACCGCCCAGCCAGCGGCATTGAATGGCCCCTTCCATCTCAGCCAAGCGCGCCGCATCGAACTTGCTTAGGCGTATCGCCTCACCCGTCGGCTCGCGCATGAAGAGCTCGTAGAGTGTGGTCACCAGTGGGCGAATACGCCCCATCGGCAGGAGTGCGCGGCGACCATCAGGTAGCGGCACCAGCACTTGCTCGTCATCGCTGCGCGCGGCGAGTGCTTCGCCCTTCCACTCGGCCGGCGTGGCACGAATAAGTTTAACGAGGATCGGGATCAGGCTTACACGTTGACCTTCTATCTCAATGCCGATCTCAAGATCAAACCATGCGCTTTGCGATTCATCGACATCCGCATACCAATCGTCTACCTTAGCCAAATTAAATCGAAACGACGGGTCCATCACCACCCGCCAGCCGTAGGCGCGCAAGGTCGGCAGCGTGGTCTCCATAAATTTAGTCCACGCCTCTGCATTACCTGCTTCATTATTGGCGGCACTCATCACGAGGCGACCTTGCAGATTGCGCGCGGTGTGGGTTTGCAGAATTTTTTCAACCGGCTCAAGACCGGCTGCGCGAATCTCGGTGCGCGCGCGTTTTTCGGTGGTGTGCTGGCGGTGGACGCGCTCAAGCTTGGCATTGGTCACGCGGGTAATTTCGGCGGGTAGCTTGGCCGATACCATTTGCCCCAAATACTCAAAGCCCAGCGTGGCGCAATCGACAAACGACGATACGTGCCGCCACGTGCGCGTATCCATGTACTCTTGGCGCATCGTGGCTAACGTGAGCACGATGGTGGGCTCGTAATCAAAGAGCGTGACTTCCTCCATCGCTGCAGGCGGTGCGATGAGGTGGAACAAATTACGCGCTTGAATTTCTTCGCTTACGCGTGTCACGAGTGCAGCCGGTAGCACGGGGGCGGCGACAATCGCGGCGGCCACGGTGGGCTTCAAGGCAGTCTCGACGTGGCCCGCTTCGTGCGTCACGGTATCGAGGTACGTGGGTGGGGTGGTGGCGAGCACGAGCGCTTCTGGTGTCACGGCCACGTTGGGGCGACGGTCACCGTTGGCGAGCGTTGCCCATGTGATCGACATCGGGCGCATTTCGGCCCACGTTAAAGGCCGTGAGCGCACGTCTTGCCAGTGCGCGCGCTGGGTCGCCAAAATCTGCTCCATCAGGCGCGCCGAGATGAGCTGCACGTTAAAACGAAAACCATAGCCCGAGCTTGAAATGGCGACGAGCTCACGCAAAATTCGTTGATCCACACTCAGCATAAAGCGCGGCGGATTGTAGAGCGCGTTGGTATTGTTGTAAGCCGTGGCGCCACTGTACTCGCCGCTTTTGAGCAATCTTGCTTGTCGCACCACCATGACCAGATCGCGATTTTCGCCGGCATTGGCGGGCTCAAACACATAGAGGAGCCGGTTGGTGACCTCGGGTGCGTAGGCTTCTTCTTCCGAGCGGCTCGCCTTGGCTAAATTCAGCAACCACGCCTCGACTTGGTAGGGCAACGGGGTGGATGCGGTGAGCGGTGCGCTCGGTGGGACGAGCTTGGTTGCCTGGCTCTGTTTGCCTACGCGCGCGGGAATACCCAATGCGACCATCACCGCTGCCAGGACATGCTTACAGTTATAGCCTACCGGGCAGGTGCAATC
>JAYVGG010000106.1:0-5366 GCA_043772475.1 Burkholderiales bacterium | reverse complement strand
ATCTGCTGCTCGTCGTCAATCGGTTGCGCGCCGCCGGCGAGATAGCGCCGGTAGGCAGCCGCTAAATCATGCGTCTCGACCGCGAGTGCCAGAAACGGTGAGCCGCGCTCTTCGATGCGTGGGTAGAGACGCGATAGCTCGGGCTCGACACCCATCGCGCCGATACGCGCGGCCAAAATATCGCCCGCGTCGAGCATCTCGGAAATCGATTCCAGCAGCACCGGGTCGTTGCTCTGCGTCTGCATTTGCAAGGCGTGCCAAAAGCGCACCTTGAGCTTGTGCTCGATTCCACCGAGCCATTCATAATCATCACGCTCGTGAAAAATAAGATTCACGCAATCCTTCAGGTACGCGGTATCGCTAATCGGCGGCAGCACGCGCTGCACCATGCGCCGCCACAGATCAGAAAAAAATCCGCTGCTGGGCAACATGCCGCTATCGGCATAAAAACTCACCTGACGGCGATTGGCGAGTAGTGCGATGAGCGTTGCGCGTAGCGCATCCCGCAGCGCTGCATCTTGCCGCATCGCCTCGCAGAGTGCTTCAACGCGCGCGTTGACAAGCGTGTGATTACTTGCGCTACTGGGCCTTAGCGCATCAATGAGTGCCGTAATCTGGATGACCGGATCGATGCGCGCACACACCATCGCGCGCAGGGCCGAGATGATTTCCGTGCCAGCAGCAGCGATTGAGTTGGGAGGCATAACCAGTAGACGGAAATATCACGCCATGGTTCCCGCAAGGCAAAACGCTTTTTTGGTGCGCTATAAGACGCGGGCAAATTCCGCGCGTACTTTCAGCCGATCACCACAATCAAAATGCCACCACTCGGTGCTGATGCCTTGGAAACCCGCGTGGATCATAGCGTTTCGCAGTAGCTTGCGATTACTAATGTGGAGCGGGGTTAATTTCCCCTTGGCCAAAAACGCTTTTTCTTTAGACGGGTGCGAGAGCGTCGTCAAGTCATCAAACGGGGTGCCCATGTCGAGCTCCTGCCCATCACCATCCAGTAACGTGACATCGACCGCCATGCCAAACGAGTGGATGGAGCCGCGCGCCGGATCGGCTAGGTACATTCTGAGCTTGGTGCCTGCGAGCGCATCCCACATTTGCTGCTGCACGCGTTGCGGGCGTAGCGCATCGAGCACGTACAGCGTCACATCCGCGCGCTCGTGCTTGAGCCACGCCACCACGCGCGCGAGCGCCATCGCGGCATCACGATGAATCCAGGCGCAATCGAGCGGTGAATATAAATCGCGGCCCACAAAGTTATTGCTGGTTTGGTAGCGTAATTGGTAGCGCGTGCCGGTGATGCTGGCGAGTGCGCGAAACTCGGGATGCGTGGGGATCAATTCACACGGAATTGTTTTGCCAATGGCAGACATGTTGAGCCAAGGAACGTAGGTAAGATACGCTACTATATCCGCGACAAATACCCCTGCATAAAAATGATGACAAACCATTCATTCGCCTTTCTGTCACAAAACACATTCCTGAAATCCCCCGCGCAAGACGCGGCCTGCCGTTTTGCCGTGGCCGGTGTGCCGTGGGATGGTGCCGTCACCTATCGCCCCGGCGCGCGTATGGCACCGGATGCGATTCGCCGCGCGAGCCATATGCTGTGCGACGGCATTCACCCCCATTTCAATGTTTCGCCCGCAAGGGATCTCACCGACCTTGGCGATTTGCGGCTGCCCAATACCAGCCTGATTGCGATGCGTGAGGCGATGGCACCAGAGGTGGCCGCGATTATTGCGAAGCACCATACCTGCTGGCTGGGCGGCGATCACTCGATTACCTTGGCACTACTGCGCGCCTACCGCGCGCACCATGGCGTGCCGCTTGCGCTGATTCATTTTGACGCGCACTGCGATACCTGGACCGATCACTTTGGCGAACCATCGGGGCACGGCACGTGGACTTATGAGGCCATCAAAGAAGGCTTGGTGATTCCCGCTGGGGTGGTACAGCTTGGCATCCGATCTGCCGGTAGCCGCGAAGCGCGCGAGTACGTTTCGAGTCAGGGCGGGCTAATCTACACCGCGCGCAATTTGCGTGGCCGCGAAAGCCCACAGCAGCTGGCCGATGTGGTGAACGAAATCAAAACCCGTATGGCCGCCCTCGGTAATCCGCCCACCTATCTCACGCTCGATATTGATTGCCTAGACCCCGCCTTTGCCCCCGGCACCGGCACACCAGAGCCCGGCGGCATGAGTACCGCACAGGTGATGACGCTCCTCGAAGAGCTCGCCCCGCTGCCCTTTGTGGGCATGGATTGCTGTGAAGTTTCACCCCCCTACGACCACGCTGAATTAACCAGCAATGCCGCCGCGAGCTTGGTGTGGACCTACCTATGCGGGCGCATTGCAAAGCCAGAGCCGGGGAGAAAAAAATGAGCCACCATCACTTCAAGTCGATTTCATATTCTGGGCAAAAAGCGGGCCCACGGGTGCTCATTAGCGGTGCCGTTCACGGTAACGAAACCTGTGGAACGCAAGCAATCACGCGGGTCTTGGCCGATATTGAGGCGGGCCGCACGCGTATTGTGGGAGGCCACGTCACGTTTATCCCGATTACCAATCCCCTCGCGTATGAGAAAAATGATCGTGCCGGTGATCGTAATCTGAATCGAAATTTGTACCCGGTTGAAAATCCAAAAGATTTTGAAGACCACGTCGCCAATTGGCTTTGCCCGTTACTCGCGCAACATGATGTATTGCTCGATCTACATTCCACGCGCGCAAAAAATCCTGCCTTCGCCATGCTGGGGCCCGAGGACAACACCGGCACCTTGCAGCCATTCACGCACCATGCCCAAGAGCGAGCATTGGCGCGGCATTTGGGTGTTTCACGGTTTGTCGATGGCTGGCTTGAAACCTACGCAATTGGCGTTGCGCGTCGCATTGCCTACGCAAAATCAAGCGGTGCGGCGCTGAATCCGCTCAACACCGACCCACGCTATGGCGTAGGCACCACTGAGTACATGCGCTCGGTGGGCGGCTATTCGATCACACTTGAATGCGGGCAGCACGACGCACCCGAATCGCCCGACGTAGGCTACGTGGCGATCCACAATGCGCTCGCATTCCTCGGCATCAGCGATGGCGCAAAACCTAGCGAAGTAACCAACGCCGAAAAATTAAGCCTCTACGATGTGATCGACAAACATCACGTGGGCGACACCTTCGCTCGCGAGTGGGCGAGCTTTAATCGTTTAACGAAAGGCGACGTGATCGGCACGCGGCAGAGCGGCGAAAAATTGATTGCCGAAAATGACGGCTACATTGTTTTCCCCGATGCAAAATCAGCGCCGGGTAACGAGTGGTTTTATTTAGCGAAAACGGCGTAGCGCCTGAAAACCCGCGTGGTTGCTGCTGTTTCGGCTTTCGTCCTTCGTTTTTATTCTTTATTCTTTAATGAAGCTTGCCTGAATGCTAGGTTGCATCAAGGTTATTTTTTGGGTGGCTTTTTCTTGGTACGAGGCTTCATTGCCGGTGCCGCTGCGGGCATAGCCGCCTCCGCAAACGGCTGCTGCATCATGCTCCACGCCCATGCGGCTGGGTTTGGTGTCGCGGCATCCGCCTTTGGAGCCAAACCCGAAGCCAACATCGCGTGCTGGTACTCGAGCGTCTTTACCGTCATCTCCACCACCCCGGCTTGCGCGGTGAGCCAGGCATGAACGGTTTTTAATTCGGCGATTTTTTTCTCGATTTCTTTCGGGTCGAGCGAGGCCATGAGCAACTTCGCCGCCTGATCGGGTGCCGCAGCACCTTGCCCCGCGAGTGGCCCCACGATCTGCTGAAACATCGAAAAATAATCGGGGAACGGGGGCGTATTCATGGCGCTATTTATTGTTTGCGGCAATAAAGGCGCGCACTTTCGGGTAGATCACGTCGCGATATTTGCGGCCACTGAAAATCCCGTAGTGGCCCACGCCGGGTGCTGTGAAATGCGTGCGATTTTTGGCCGGTATGCCGGTACAAAGTGTATGCGCGGCCTGCGTTTGCCCACACCCAGAAATATCATCGAGCTCGCCTTCAACGGTGAAGAGTGCGGTCTTTTTAATGGTGGATGGCTTCACGGCCTCACCGGCAACCACCATCGAGCCAACAGCTAAGCTACGCTCATGAAACACGCGCACGATGGTGTCTAAATAATATTCTGCTGGTAGATCCATCACCGCATTGTATTCGTCGTAAAAGCGCCGGTGCGCCTCGGCACCTTCGCCGTCACCCTTGACCAATTGCTTGTAGTAATCCTGATGCGACTCCATGTGGCGCGCGGGGTTCATGGCGATAAAACCGGCGAGCTGCAAAAAGCCAGGATAGACGCGACGTGTGACACCGGCATATTTCACCGGCACGCGTTGAATCACGTTTTGCTCAAACCACGCAATCGGTTTTTTCGTCGCGAAATCATTCACCGCTGTCGGGCTCTTGCTGGTGTCGATGGGCCCCCCCATCATGGTCATGGAGAGCGGCGTTTTTTCGCCGTTCGCGGCCATGAGTGAGATCGCGGTGAGCACCGGTACGGTAGGCTGGCACACGGAAACCACGTGGATATTGCCGCCCGCGCGTTTTTGCATGAAGCGGATGAACTCTTGCACGTAGGCCACGTAATCATCAAAACTAAAAGCGCCGTTAGCCAAGCTCACATCGCGCGCGTTTTTCCAATCGGTGATGGTGATGTTGTGGTGCGGCAGCATGGTGCGAACGGTGTCGCGCAGTAGCGTCGCAAAATGCCCGGAAAGTGGGGCGAATACCAGCACATGCGGCTCGTTTTTCTCGTTGTGCGATTTAGCAAAATGGCGCAGCTCACAAAATGGCTTATCAAGCAGCACGGTCTCGGTAATTGCCGCTGGTTTGCCGCTCACCAAAACTTCGGGAATATCAAAATCGGGGCGCTGATAGCGGTGCGTCAAGCGCAGCATCAAATCAAGCCCGGCCGCCACGTTTTTGGAGTGGGGCGTATGCGCGAACGGTGAGAATGGGTTACCGAACACGGTCGCATTCGCTTCCGCCCACCAACGCCATGGTTCGAGAACAGCGCGCTGCATTTCGTGTGCTTGATAGAGCATGGTGAGCCTTTGAAGAATGTCGGGTTGTTGCACTGCGCGAGCCGTATTTCAAAGCTGCGCTGCCGCATTCTACTGCACTGCAACATACAAAAACAGCCCTCTTTGTCACAGCCTGTTTCCTCAACAGGCCGGGCGCTATCGCCTCGGTTAGGGGTTTCTGCTAGGCTCACTGTCCTTTTAACTGCTTTTTACGCCCATGTCCGACGACCGCGACCGCACCCACCCCAATTCGTTTTACCCGCCCATCGAGCCCTTTCAAGCCGGCATGTTGGCGCTCGACGCGCGCCAC
>JAYVGG010000105.1:0-12704 GCA_043772475.1 Burkholderiales bacterium | reverse complement strand
AGCGTCTTTAGCGCCTCATCGTAATTTTTTTCATCCAGCAGCACGCTCGCCAATCGCACACGTGCCACCGCGCGATAGCCCTCGCCGCCCTTGTCGACGACCCACTGCAAATGAGCCTTGGCCGCAGCCATGTCGTTATTCTCAAACGCGGCCTTCGCGGCGATAAGCTGCGCGTCGGTTGCGTAGAAGGTACCGCCAAATTTGTCGGCCAACGCCTTCGCAGCCTCAGAAAGCTTTTTCGAGTCTTTCGTGGCGGCGGCTTCCTCTGCCGCCTTCTGCACACTCTTCATGAGCTTTTCCGCATCCGTACTTTGGCTTTCTTGGTAGGCGCGGTAGCTGTGCATGCCAAACACACCAATCAGGAACGCCGCCACACACACAATCACCCACGAGCGCCATTTATCCCACCAATCTTTAAGGGCTGCGAGGCGTTCTTGCTCTTCTAAATCATACGTTGCCATGAAAAACTTTCTATCGTTAATGTGCTAAAAAATTACAAATTTTATTGAGTACCACGCATAAGCTTCGCGGCCTCATCAAGCGACACCACGGATTGGGTGCCATCGGCTAAGTGCTTAAGGGTTACTTTTTCCTGTGCGCGCTCATCTGAACCCAGAATGATAGCAAAGCGCGCGCCACTTCCATCGGCTTTCTTCATTTGCGACTTAAAACTCGCGACCGTTGCCTCACCGGATCCGTGTACCGCCACGGCACGGCCACGGTCACGCAAGCGCTCGGCCACCTGCCACGCATACGACACCGCATCGGCCGAGTAGACAATATAAGCATCCAGTGGTGCTGCAAATTTAGGCGCGGATTCATCAAGCAGCATTAAAACGCGCTCGACACCAATGCCGAAACCGCAGGCGGGGTGCGGCTTTCCACCGAGTTGCTCGATCAAGCCATCGTAGCGGCCGCCGCCCGCAATGGTGAGCTCCCAGTCTTTCCCGTGCGCGATAAACTCAAACACCGTGCGATTGTAGTAATCAAATCCACGCACCAAACGTGGGTTCACCACGTAGGCGACACCGGCCTCATCTAGGCGTTGTTTTACGCCGTTAAAGTGAGCGATTTCAGCCTCACCCAAAAAGTCAGCGAGCTTGGGGGCGGCGTTCACGAGAACCTGCATCGCCGGGTTTTTGCTATCGAGTGTGCGTAGCGGGTTGGTGTGGAGCCGACGCGTGGCATCAGCATCAAGCACACTCGCATGGGCTTCAAAATAGGTAACGAGGGCGGCACGATGTAAGCGGCGCGCTTCGGCATCGCCAATCGAATTGATGTGTAGTACAACATCGCTAAAGCCCAAACGCTTCCAAAGGCGCGTGAGCATCACAATCTGCTCGGCATCGACATCGGGCCCGGCAAAACCTAACGCCTCAACGTCAAACTGGTGAAACTGCCGGTAGCGGCCTTTTTGCGGGCGCTCGTGGCGAAACATAGGCCCGAAAGTCCAGACCCGCTTGGGGCCTTCGTACAAGATATTGTGCTCAATAGCCGCGCGCACCAAGCCAGCCGTGGCTTCCGGGCGCAGCGTGAGCTTCTCGCCGTTCATGCCATCTTCAAAAGAGTACATTTCTTTTTCGACCACATCGGTCACCTCGCCGAGCGAGCGCACAAAAAGTGGGGTCGGCTCGACAATCGGGGTTCGCATTAAGCGATAGCCGTATTGCTCAAATACCGCGCGGGTGGCATCTTCCAAAAACTGCCATTTCGGGCTGTCGGCGGGCAAAAGATCGTTCATACCGCGAACGGCTTGGATGGTTTTACTCATGTCGGAACCAAAGTGTTGGCGCGAGGCCTAAGCGAAGCCACTGATTTTACAGGCAATTAGGCTTTCGCCCCCGTGTTGGCACGCCGTTTCGTCACAGAAAATCACACGTCACCCATCCGAAATCGAACCTAAGACGTTCATATAATGTCGAATCTATTGATTTAGCTCCCTCTCGCCCACAGGACTCACCCCATGAAGAAACTACAACAATTCCTATTCACGGCGCTCGCCGCATGGTCACTCGCTGCCAGTGCGGCTGAGGCACCTCGCATCATGGGCGAGCCCGCCCGTGTCAGCGAGAAAAGCCAAGTCAGCCATGCGTGGAAACATACTGAGGCACATAGCCTGGCGAAGGTGGTCACGTTAAAGCCGATTGCGCCAAGTCGGATTGAGGATGTTAAACGCGCCAACAGCGGCAAATTCAAAAAGGCACAGCAAATCGGCATTACGCGCGACCTTCTTAGCGAGACCGACGGCGCGAAATTTGACGGCAACCTAAATTGGGCAACAACCCCGGATGGCGGAAAATCGGCCTCGCTTCGCTTACTGTCTCCCGGCGCGCGCGGGCTGCGGGCTGCTATGACGGTTGCGGGGCTTCCAGATAACGCCGAATTGCGTTTTGCCGGGAGTGCGGGCGATGCGTCTATTGCATTCGCTTCCGGGGTGGAAGCGAAAACGTTACTTGATCGCGACAAACATTACTGGACACCCTTCACGATTGGCGAAGCGCAGGTAATTGAAATCTATGTGCCAGCGGGCGTGAATGTGTCGGCGATCCGCGTGACGGTCTCGCAGTTGTCGCATATTTTTGCATCGGTCGAGTCAAAGCTTGGCAACACTAAGGCGTCCGAGGCGTGTAACGTCGATGCGATTTGTCGCGCGCAAACGCCAGGTTTTGTGAACGCCAAAAATGCGGTAGCGCAACTCATTTATAGCTCAACTTGCGACTCCGACAACCCGACCAGAATAGCGAGCTGTATTTGCACCGGAACTCTGCTTAACGATGGCGATCCCACTACGCAGATTCCGTATTTCTACTCGGCTACTCACTGCATTAGTACACAAACCGAAGCCAACACCGTCAATACTATCTGGTTTAAAGAGGCGCCATTTTGCGGCGCTGGCGGATCGGGCGCCAATCTGACGCGAATTACTGGCGGTGCCAACCTGCTGTATGCCGACGCGGATTCAGATGCAATGTTGATGCGCTTAAACAATGCCCCGCCCGCCGGGGCGTTTTTTTCAGGCTGGGATGCGGCCACGGTAACGGCCGGCACCAATGCCACCGGTATCCATCACCCGTCGGATGATCTCAAAAAATCGAGCGATGGGCAGATCCTGGGCTTCAATTCCATCAACGGATCGATTTCTCAACTCATCCGCGTTGGTTGGACATCCGGCACAACAGAGGGCGGCAGCAGTGGCTCCGGGATTTTTACTGTTACGAACGACCAATATTTTTTGCGCGGTGGGCTTGAAGGCGGCTCGGCTCAGTGCCTCAATTCCGGGAGCCTCACCAACCCCAACAACCGCGACTACTACTCCCGCTTCGACGAAGCATTCCCGTCGATAAAGCAGTACTTGCTGCCCACCAACTACAGCGATCTCTGGTGGGCAGGGGAAGCCGAAAACGGCTGGGGTATGTCGGTGCAGCAGCATGGCAGTACGCAGTTCAACGCGCTCTATGTTTACGATGATCTTGGTAGGCCGACTTGGTATGTGATGTCTGGTGTTGTTACGACCACCAACCCACCCACGGTGAGCGGCATTGTTTATCAGCCCACCTCCACCCCGCTTAACAACTACGACCCGACCGGCTTTGATGCCGCCGCTGCCGCAGGAAGGCTCAACGCACCGGGCAGCGCCAAAATCACCTACACGGGCAACAGCACCGCGCGATTGGAGTACACCATCAATGGCATTAGCGGCACTAAAAATATGTCACGCCAAGTATTCGGCGGGCTCACCGCACCATTCAATGTGGGCGATATGTGGTGGGGCGGGCAATCGCAAAACGGCTGGGGGATTAGCCTCACCGCCCACGAGGGGATTGTGTTTGGCGCTTGGTACACCTACGGCCTCAATGGCCAGCCTACGTGGTACGTGCTCTCGCGCGGCACGTGGAGCGGCAACACCGTATCGGGTGCGCTTTACAGCACCACCGGCTCGCGCTGGCTGGGCGCGACATTCCCGCCGATTCGCCAACAAGATGTTTTAGAAGTTGGCACGCTCACGCTTAATTTCACCAACGCCAATGCCGCCACGATGACCTACCGGTTCACCGCCGGCCCCTTCGCCGGAACGCAGCAAACCAAGCCGATTGTGCGGCAAGACTACTAAGGAAAATCATGCGCTACGCTGCCGCCACCGCAATCGTTTTTGCTGCACTCATGGCAGTCCAGTCGAACGCCCAAACCACGCCGGAACCCGCGCCCCTATTGACGGTTGAGAAGGTTGATCTCACCCGCTATGCGGGCAAATGGTATGAAATCGCGCTGCTGCCAAACCGCTTTCAAGCGCAGTGCATCAGCGACACCAATGCCACCTACGTGCAACTCGCTGATGGCACGATTGAGGTAACGAATCGTTGTCGCCTGCAAGACGGCACCACCGAGTCCATTGTGGGTGCGGCCCGCAGCGCCAAGGGCGACGTAACGGGGGCCAAGCTCCAAGTACGCTTTGCGCCTTGGTACTTGAGTTTCTTGCCGATGGTGTGGGGAAACTACTGGGTAACCGAGCTTGATGCCGATTACAAATACGCGGTCGTGAGCGAGCCTAGTAAGAAATTTTTGTGGGTGCTATCGCGCACGCCCAAGCTCGATGAGGCGACCTACGAGGGCATTTTGAAACGGTTAAGCGCCAAGGGTTTTGACGTTTCCAAGATCGCGAAAACACCGCAGACCGCATCGTAAGATTGCCCGAAACCCTAGCAAGGGCGCGGGGTTTCACGCAATGCTACCGCCCGCCATCGACCAATATCTCGTTCAGTACCCGCCCCTCAGCGGCCGTTGGCGCGCGCACGTTGAGCACGGCAGCTAACGTGGGCGCGATATCGACGACCTCGGCTCCGCGTGTGATGCGGCCCGCCCGAATCCAGCGGCTACCTTGCATCATGAGCGGCACGTTGGTGTCGTAGTGATACGGGGTGCCGTGTGAGCAGGCGGTGGGGTTGTTACTCTTGGCGTGGAAAAAATGAAACGGCTTTTGCACAATCACGAGATCAATCGCGGCGTGACGATCCCAGGCGCGCGTGACGAGCTTGCCGATGCGCGTATCAGGCATGTTTCCCGCTTCAAGCTGACTGCGCGTGAAGACAAAATTGATGCCCGGAAAATTCACCAAAGCCCGCATCCCTGCTTGCTCTAGCGCTTCGCGACTAATTCCTTTTGCCTCCGCTGCCGCGTAGTCGAGCGTGGCACCGCCCGTGACAGATTGCGTGATGAGTTTGGGGAGGCCAAACTTAGCTTCAAGCGCCTTGTTTGCTGCGGCTCGCATGTCGCTTGAATCAATACGACCAGCCTCAAACTGCCGTGCCGCGCTGTATTCGGGCACATTCATGAAGCCGTGATCGGCGGTTAACACGATGAGAACATTGTCGCGGCCAATGCGTTTATCGATGCCATCAAAAAATTTGGCGAGCGTGCGATCAAGCCGAATCAGGTGATCCTGCGATTGAATACTCTCAGGTCCAAAGCTATGGTTTATGTAATCGTGGCTTGAAAAACTGACCCCTAAAATATCGGTCGCCCCCGTTGGGTTACGGCCCACGTTTTCGTTGTCGATTAAAGCATCCGCAAAATCGGCGGTGATTTCATCGCCAAAGGGGCCTGCCAATAATTGGCCGTAGTAAATCGAATTGGGTGCTGGCAGCGCCGTGCCGTACTGGATGCCAAAGCGCGTGCCAAGCTTGCGGTAAGAGCTTGAATAGGCCTGACCATCCGGCACCGAGCGCTGATAGGCCTCCGGGGCCAATAAGGGCTCCCACGCTTTTTTGAAGTACTTATCGTGCGGCTTGGCGGCAAAATAATTAGTGACCCAATCCGGGTGTTTTTTCATGTAGTAGGTCGAGCTTGAGAAAGTGCCGGTCTCTGCCATGTACATGTAGGCCGTGCCGGTTTTGCCGGCGAGCAGAATCGATCCGCGATCTTTGCCCGCAACGGCAAACACTTTTGACTTATCGTTAGTCGCGTATCTGAGCTCATCACCCAGCGTGCTCACGCGCAGGTTGCGCGGGCTGGTGCCATCGTCCGCACCGGTGGCTGAGCCATCGAGATATTTGTGGCGATCATCCGCCGTGCAATACATGTACTTGCCATCGCGCTCGCGCCACTCATTGCCAATCACCCCGTGCTGGTACGGGTAGGCTCCGGTCAATACCGCCGCGTGGCCCACGGCAGTCACGGTAAAAGCGTGGCCTTGATGGGCATCCGTAAACCACGCACCTTGATCCATAAGGCGGCGAAAGCCATTCGGCACGAAGAGATCGTAGTTTTTAAGAAGTTGCTCTTGCGGAAGACCATCCACCACCACCACCAAAACCAGCTTAGGCCGCGCAGCCCCGCCAATGCCGCCTTGCGTGCGATCCGCAACGCTGGCCTTGGATCCAGCGCGGGTGTCAGCACCGTCTGCAACACAGGCGGTGGTGAGGGCAAGCGCCACCAAAGCGGAACAAACTCGAAAAATACGCATGGCTGAAATCCCGTTTGAGTGAAGGGCTGGACTCTATCGCTTGCGCCGCAAATTGGCAACCAATGGCCAGCGCTAAGCCAAGGTAATCGGCGTAGCCTCGCAAAACTGCGGTAAACTTTCTATTGGACGGAACGTTGCTTCATCGCGGATAGGCGCTTTTAGGGTGCCTATTCCTAATGGCAACGCAAAAAACCAATCCGTAACCCTTCATAAAACATCTTCACGAGGAGCATCACCCCATGACAAAAGTCTCGAAACTTTCTACCCTTATCGCCGCATCCTTGGCCCTTACCGCATTGAGCGCCAGCGCACTCGCCCCCGGTGAAGTCCTGACCGGCACGCTGAAAAAAATCAAAGAAACCGGCACGATTACGGTGGGCCACCGCGATGCGTCTTTGCCTTTTTCGTACCTTGACGACAAGCAGCAGCCTATCGGCTACTCGATGGATTTGTGCGCCAAGATTGTTGAAGCGGTTAAGGCCGAATTAAAAATGCCTAACCTCACCGTTAAGCTTAATCCTGTCACCTCATCGACCCGTATCCCCTTGCTCGCCAATGGCACGGTTGACCTCGAATGCGGTTCCACCACGAATAATCTTGACCGTCAAAAGCAAGTTTCTTATGTGGTCACCACCTTCGTGACAGCAAACCGTATAGTCTCGAAAAAAGCGAACAAAATTGCCAAACTTGATGATCTAAAGGGTAAGCCACTGGTTTCGACCTCGGGCACGACAAACCTGAAGCAAGTCACCGAGCTCAATGCCTCACGTAATCTTGGCATGAACATCATGACCGCCAAGGACCACGCAGAATCATTCTTGATGGTTGAGACCGACCGTGCGATGGCCTTCGCGATGGATGACATCTTGCTTTACGGCTTGGTGGCGAGCGCTAAAAATCCCGGTGATTTTACGGTGTCCGATGAGGCGCTTTCGGTTGAGCCCTACGGCATCATGTTGCGTAAAGACGACCCGCAGTTCAAGAAAGTCGCTGATGATGCCGTCAAGGCGCTGTTCAAGTCAGGTGACATTAACAAAATTTACGCAAAATGGTTCCAATCAGCGATTCCACCGAAAAACGTTAACCTGAACCTGCCGATGAGTTCGCAACTGAAGAAAATCATCGCAGCCCCTACCGATTCAGGTGAGGCTTCGGCGTACTAGCAATTCGCTTGATTGAAAAGTAACACCAAACGGGGATGCGATGCATCCCCGTTTTTTTGTTGCAGCGATACATTTGACGCGGTATAACGAGTACTCCATCCAATACGGCAAGGATCTTAGGTGAACTACAACTGGAACTGGAACATCTTTTGGGATGCCGCCCCGGATGCCACGGGCAACTACCTTTCAACCTTGTGGAGCGGCCTCATCTGGACGCTTGCCACCGCCCTCAGCGCGTGGGTAGTCGCGCTCGCGCTGGGCATTGTCATCGGCACCATGCGTACCACACCGAACAAATGGCTGGTGCACTTAGGTACGGTTTACGTGGAGGTTTTTCGTAATATTCCCCTCCTCGTACAGATGTTTTTATGGTTTTTTGTCATGCCAGAACTGCTCCCTAAAGCAATGGGCACATGGCTTAAGCAGCTCCCCAACGCGCCCTTCATCACGGCTGTGATTTGCCTTGGTTTTTTTACCTCGGCGCGCGTTGCCGAGCAATTTCGTGCGGGTATTCAATCGATGCCGCGTGGCCAAGGCATGGCGGGTACGGCGCTTGGGCTCACGTTAGCGCAAACATACCGCTACGTGCTGCTGCCCATGGCCTTTCGCATCGTCTTGCCACCACTTACCTCCGAGTTCATGAACATCATCAAAAATAGCTCGGTAGCCCTGACGATAGGGCTGATGGAACTCACCGCGCGCGCGCGCTCGATGCAGGAATTCACGTTTCAAGTGTTTGAGGCCTTTACGGCCGCCACCCTGATCTACCTTGCGGTAAACGTGATCGTGGTGTTCGGTATGCGTGCGCTTGAAAAATCCGTCTCTGTGCCCGGCATGATAGGCGCGAGCAGTAACGCGCCAGCCGTACATTAGGAGCCGCCATGTTTAGTGGATTCGATTTTGATGTCATCGAGCGCTCGTGGAAATATCTTTTTTTCGAAGGCATGGCGTTCACCTTGCAACTCACCTTGCTGTCGATGGTGGGCGGCATTATTCTGGGCACATTGCTCGCACTGGCGAGGCTTTCAAGCATCAAATCGCTCTCGTGGCTGGCCACAACTTACGTTAATACCTTAAGAGCACTTCCGCTGGTACTGGTGATTTTCTGGTTTTATTTTTTAGTGCCCTATATCGGCGCGTGGCTCACCGGTGCCAAAGAGCCGATCCGCGTAGGCGCGTTTGCGTCTTCCCTCATCACGTTTGTGTTGTTTGAAGCCTGCTACTACTGCGAAATTATGCGCGCGGGTATCCAGTCGATTCCGCGTGGGCAAGTCTCTGCGGGCTACGCGCTCGGCCTCACTTACACGCAAACCATGGCGAGCGTTGTGCTACCGCAGGCATTTCGCAATATGGTGCCGCTACTGCTCACACAAACCATCGTACTGTTTCAAGATGTGTCGCTCGTGTACGTGCTCTCGATTACCGACTTCGTTGGTGCCGCCTCAAAAGTGGCACAGCGCGATGGGCGACTTGTTGAAATGTATTTGTTTGTGGCACTCGTCTATTTCATCCTCTGCTTCGGGCTTTCAAGCGTTGTCAAACGCCTGCAAACGCGCATCGCCGTTATTCGCTAACTTCACGGAAAACACCCATGATTGAGATCAAAAACGTTAGCAAATGGTATGGCGCAGTGCAGGTGCTAAATGACTGCACGACAGCGGTGAAAAAAGGTGAAGTCGTGGTCATCTGCGGGCCATCCGGCTCGGGAAAATCAACGCTTATCAAAGTAGTCAACGGCCTTGAACCCTTTCAAAAGGGCACGATTTCTGTCGATGGAATTGATGTCGGGGCAAAAGAAACGAATCTGCCCAAGCTGCGCTCACGCATCGGCATGGTGTTTCAAAATTTCGAGCTCTTCCCCCATCTTTCGGTAACCGATAATTTGACACTTGGCCAAACCAAAGTACTCGGCCGCAGTTTAGATGAGGCGCGTGAACGTGGCTTAAAGTACCTTGACCGCGTTGGTCTCATTGAGCACAAAGACAAATTCCCTGGCCAGCTTTCTGGCGGCCAGCAGCAGCGTGTTGCAATTGCACGTGCGCTCTCGATGGACCCGATTGCGATGTTGTTCGACGAGCCCACTTCTGCGCTCGATCCGGAAATGATTAACGAGGTACTGGACGTGATGGTCGAGCTTGCTAAAGAAGGTATGACCATGATGTGCGTGACCCACGAAATGGGCTTCGCTAAAAAAGTCGCGCACCGTGTGATCTTCATGGAAAAAGGCGGCACGATTTTAGAAGATTGCACCAAAGATGATTTTTTTGGGGCACCGCGCAAGGCACGTACGCAAGAATTTTTATCAAAAATTTTGCACAACTAGCTGCCTCTGAGACTTGATTCCCAAACCGAGACAATTGCGCGATGAATAAAATATTTTTAGCGGGCCTAGTTTTTGTCGGCATTGTCAGCGCAGCCTGGTACGCCTTGAGGCCGCCTGATCTGAGCGCTCTCACGGCAACACCCGCCGCACCGCCTGCCACCTCAAGTAGCGCCGCGCGCGAGAGTGCAAGTGCGCCCGCCATCACGCCACCCCTTGCTACGAGCAGCGTCCGTCCGCCACCGCAAGCGGTGAGCCGCCCATTGATTCCAACCGTATCGCTTAAGAGCGCGCTTGCGATCGAGTTTGAAAACGCGAAAAATCTCAAGGCGGTGTACGACCGTTACGCCGCCAATCCGGCAGCGGCGGATCCTGAAACCAAATTTTTTGCAGCCCTCGCGATTGAATCCTGCCAGTCGCGTGCGCGTGGCCCGCAGGCACCGGCCTCGCGTGGCGTGCCGCCTCAAGCCACCGGGCCCGGTAGCGATCAAGACCGCGAGCGATTTCTAGCGCGCCTCAAAGAAAATGACCCTAACAACACCGCACGCACCGAGGCCTATAACCGCGTGGTCGAATTGTGCGCGGGCTTTTCTTCGTTAAATGTCACGGCGGCGGATGCGTCGCGACTATTTCGTGAGGCGGCGCTCGCCGGCAATCCCGCGGCCAAAGCATCGTATGCGGCAGATTTATTTCGTGAGCAAAGCCGTGGTGCGCGTAACGTAGAAGAACGCCGCATGACCGAAGAGCAGCTCACGCTGGTGCGCGATGCACTTTCGAGCGGCGACCCATTCGCGATTCGCCGCGCGGGCACCCTGCTCTCGTGGGAATCGGCGCAGTTGGCGGATCGTCGCATTGGCCCGGAGGGTGATGTATTTAACGCACGTGATTTCGCGCAGGCCTGGGCGCTGGCCGCGTGCGACAAGGGTGCCAACTGCGGGCCGGATTCGCTGCGTTTACTCAATGGCTGTGCAAATCAAGGCTACTGCGGCTATCAAAATCTCGAAACGTATTTGCAATTTAATGAATTGCCGCCGAGCGGTTTTACGCAGGCGCAGAATTTTCGCAACACCATCGCCACCGCGATCACACAAGGCCGATGGGATTGGCTCGGCATTGCCGCAGGCTCAGGGCGAACTGTAGCGCCCACACCCCCGTCCGCTACACAACGCCAACGTCCGCCGGGCGGGTAGCCTCATGCCTGTCATTGAGATTCACCACCCGCTGGTGAAACACAAAATAGGCCTCTTGCGCGCAAAAGATATTTCGACCAAGAGTTTTCGCGAGCTAACCGGCGAGCTCGGCCGCCTGCTTGCGTATGAAGCGTGCCGTGATTTTCCGCTGGAAAACACCACCATAGACGGCTGGAATGGCCCGGTCGCGATTGAGCAAATCGAGGGCAAGAAAGTCACACTGGTGCCCATTCTGCGCGCGGGATTGGGGATGCTCGAGGGCGTTCTCGACATCGTGCCGAGCGCAAAAGTAAGTGTCGTTGGCATGGCCAGAAACCATGAAACCCTAGAGCCCGCGCCGTATTTCGACCGATTTGTCGGCAAGCTCGATGAGCGTACCGCGATCATTCTCGACCCGATGTTGGCGACGGCCGGCTCGATGATAGCAACCATTGATCTACTAAAAAAAGCTGGTGCCAAACGCATCAAAGGGCTGGTCTTGGTGGCAGCACCCGAAGGCATCGCGCGCCTGGAAAAGGCCCATCCTGACGTGGATATTTTTACTGCCGCCATTGATTCGCATCTGAACGCAGTGGGCTACATCATTCCAGGTTTGGGTGATGCGGGTGACAAAATTTTTGGTACCAAATGAATTTCACTACCTTCACGCCGCGCGATTTATTCGCCGCCTTTTTTTTCATCGCGCTCTGGGTGGGCTATACGTTTTTTGCGGATTGGTGGGCAACCCGTCGCCCAAGTCTTTTTAGCGCCATGCGCGCGTATCGTTTGCAGTGGATGCGCGCGATGCTCACCCGCGACAATCGACTTCTCGATGCCGCAATTCTGCAAAACTTGTTGGCGGGCACCAATTTTTTTGCCTCTACGTCGATACTCATTTTAGGCGGGCTGATTGCGCTCCTTGCGAGTGCCGGTAAGGCTGTTGATGTCATGGCGAGCTTGCCCTACACGCAAGCGCAAAGTGAGAGTCTGGTGGAATACAAAATTTTGCTAGAAATTGGGATCTTTGTTTACGCATTTTTCAAATTTACTTGGTCCATGCGGCAGTTTAATTTTCTAGCGACCATGGTTGGCGCAGTGCCTGACCTAGGCGACCAAGTGGCAACCGAGGCATTGGTAAATCGCGCCGCGAACGTCGCCCAGCTTGCCGGCGAAGACAACAACCGAGGCCTGCGCGCCTATTATTTTGGCTTGGCCGCGCTCACGTGGTTTTTTCACCCGTGGGCGCTGATTTTGACGAGCATCTTGGTGGTCGGCATCTTGTATCACCGCGAATTTATGTCCCGTACGCTGCAAGCGCTTACCGACTGAGACTAGCGCTTGCAGCCGCAAATGCGGCGTTGCAAAAGCTAGGGTTTATACGCGTTTTTCGTAGGGGTAATTGTGAATTACTCGCCCACATAAAAATAACGCATTTCACCCTATTAGCACTTGCCTATGCGAAAATAAACCAATAAGAAATTGATAGCCACATTTAGTGATCGGCAAATTTACGTATGTCACTGGTAGGTCGGGCGCTGGCGCGCATCCTTAGCTCCAAGCTTCACGCACTTGTCGCCGAAGGTGTAGGCGCA
>JAYVGG010000104.1:0-3324 GCA_043772475.1 Burkholderiales bacterium | reverse complement strand
GTCGGCAGAATCACGCACCCGCTTTTTACTAATCACCCACTCACTCGATGGAGAACGCAATGAAGAAAATTTCTACCCTACTCGCAACCGCACTATTCGCAATCGCGGGCACCGCCTTCGCCCAGAAAGCCGAAACACCCAAAGCCGCCCCAGCAGCCCCAGCCGCCGCGGCCAAAGCAGCACCTGCTGCTCCCGCCGCCCCTGCTGCCAAAGCTGCCGCTGCTGCACCGGCTGCGAAGGCCGAGCTCGTTGATATTAATAGCGCGACCAAAGCCGAGCTCCAAGCGCTCCCCGGTGTTGGCGAAGCCTATGCCGACAAAATCATCAAAGCGCGCGGCAAGACTGGCTTTGGCGGTAAAGATGAGCTGAAAAAAGTATTACCCGCCAAGACCTATGACGGCATCAAAGATCTCGTCATCGCCAAGCAAGCGGCGAAGGAAGTCGCCAAAGACGCAAAGAAAAAGTGAGTAGCTGAGTAGGCCGTACCGCAAGACCAGCAAGTAAGATGTAAGGTAAGCAAAACGGGGTGGCGAAAGCCGCCCCGTTTTATTTTGCGCGCCCATAAATTTTCTGGCATTGTGTGTACACGCCCGCAGACGTTCGCACTCACCCCCCGTGTTGGAGGAGCCATGCTCAAAATCGCCATCCTGCTTATCTTGCTCTTGGTCGCCGTTATCCTCATCATCGCAGCGATGAAGCCCAATACCTTTCGCGTGCAGCGCAGTATCGACATCAGCGCGCCGCCTGAGAAAGTATTCGCACTCATTAACGATTTTCGTCAGTGGCAGGGTTGGTCGCCGTGGGCGAAGCTAGACCCGGCCATGAAGAGTAACTACACCGGCAGCAAGGCGGGTCAAGGCGCGATCTATGATTGGGTTGGCAACAAAAAAGTCGGTGAAGGTCGCATGGAAATAACCGCCTCAACGCCGCCCGCACAGATTGCCATCAAGCTCGATTTCCTAAAGCCGTTCGCCTCCAGCAACACCACCCTCTTCACGCTCGAACCGGTAACGGGTGGCACGCGCGTAACGTGGGACATGCAGGGCCCGGCACTATTCATCACCAAAATCATGCAGGTTTTTATGAGCATGGATAAGATGATTGGCAAAGATTTTGAGGCGGGCCTCGCCAGTATGAAGGCGCTGGCGGAGCGCTGAGCGCCAGCCAGCGGCTAGGCTAATTCCCCCGCGCTACCTTTTCCGCCGCTAACCTCGGCTGCCATTTCTTCTTCCACAAATCCCAAGAGCGCACGTACTCTTGCCAGACCACATTCGCGGCGACTTCAGCATCATCCATGAACGTGATCGCGTCCATGTTGCCGCCTACCATCATCATCGCTTGAAACTGCATCTTGGCGTTGTGGTCTAAGTACACCGTGCGGCCCACCGCGATTTGAATTTTTTCACCCACCACGACCGAGCCGTGCCCGCGCATCAGGGCGGCGGGGTGTTTGCCGAGTTTCTCTGCAAGTGAGCGGCCAAGCACGCTGTTACGCACCAACATATCGGTGCCTTCTTGGGCTTCGCGAATATCCCAATTGGGAATGCCAAGGCCGATGAATGCGGACATGTGGAATATCGGCCGTAGCTGACATGGTGTGCAGCTAAACGGCACGACCGAGTGCGAATGGTTGTGAACGATGGCGTTGATTTCGGGGCGCAGTTTATAAATCTCGCCGTGGATGTAGCGCTCGTTATAGCCGGGCGGGCCGTTTGGCACGATGGGTTGGCTATCGAGATCGAATTCCAGAATATCGGATTCGGTGATGAGCTCGGGTGCTATCGAGCGCGACATGAAATAACGATTCGGGTCAGCCTCCGAGCGCACCGATACATGTCCGTATGCGTCGATCACGCCGTGCTCGGCGCAGGTGCGGGAGGCGATAACGAGGTCTTCAATTTGGTTCATGGGTAGCAATCTGAAATTAGTCGGTTTTGATTTTTGCGGTGGTGACTACGGAAGTCCAGCGCGTGATTTCCTTAGCGACGACGTCACGCAGACGCTCCGGCGTGCCACCTGCAGCTGCCACACCTTGCTTTGCCATCGCATCGCGAATCTCAGGTAACTGCAAAAGCTGATTAAGCTCGGTGTTAAGTTTGGCGACGATCTCAGGCGGCGTACCCGCTGGTGCCATCACACCGTACCAAGTCTCCACCACCAGATTTGCGTGGCCGAGCTCTTTGAGTGTTGGCACGGACGGGAACGCCGGTGAGCGCGCGTCACTCATCACCGCGAGCATTTTCAATTGCCCGCTATTGATGAAATTGCTCGATGTTTGCAGCGACACAATGCTCGCCTGCACGTGTCCGCCGATTACGTCCGTCACCGCACCTGCTGAGCCTTTGTACGGGACATGGACGAGGTTAGTCCCCGTTTCTTGGAGCAATAGCTCCATCGCCAAATGTTGTGGGCCGCCCGCACCGGGTGTCGAGTAGTCGAGCTTGCCCGGCTGCGCGCGCGCAAGCTCTAGGAATTCCTTGAAGTTAGTCGCTGCTAATTTGGGTGACACCACCACCCCCATAGCGCTCGTGCCAAGCAAAATTACGGGCGCAAAACTTTTGATCGGGTCGAACGGCAGCTTTGATTTAAGTGCCGGCACCGTGCCGTGTGCGGTGGCGGTGAACATAAAGGTATACCCATTGGGTAGCGCCTTTGCGGCCGCTTCCGTGCCGATGATGCCGGATGCGCCAGCGCGATTGTCGGTGACGAAGCCAACTCCCCAGCGCTCACTTAATTTCGCCCCGAGTAAGCGCGCGAGTGAATCAGCCGTGGTGCCACTGGTGTAAGGCACGATGAGCGTGATGGGCTTATTCGGGTAGGCGGGTGTCTGCGCGAACGCCGCGCTGGTGATGCTTGCGAGTGCGATGCCGGCAGATAAGCTCGCGCGAATGGCTTGGGATAAGAGCATGGGATCTCCTCAATAGAACCGCTGTACATTGCGCGTTTGAACGGTGCCAACGTTGCGCGCTCGTTTGGTGTTCTGCCATACAAAACAGTGTTTCATTTTTACGATTTTAGGTTAGCATGTGAGCCAGTAAACAACAAGCAAGCACGTCGGCGCGTTGACGATGGCGGGCTATTTTTAGTATCGGAAACCTGATGAAAATCGCCCGCTTCAACGACGCAAAAATTGGTCTTGTTGTTCAAGATCGCATCATCGACGTTTCTGATTTAGTCGATAACGACCCCGCCGCATGGCCGCCAGTTGCGATGAATCGGCTGATTGCCGATTTCCCAAAATTTAGAAAAGCGCTCGACGGTGCGAGTGCGCGCGCCAGCATTCCGCTTAGCGAAGTAAAGCTCTTAACGCCCGTCCCCGCATCG
>JAYVGG010000103.1:0-8682 GCA_043772475.1 Burkholderiales bacterium | reverse complement strand
TTGAAAGTTTCGCTTTTCAGTCATGCCGGCGCAATGAAATTGCGATGAACGACGGCAAAACACGATGAATTGCGGAAATGGGGGCTTTTGTGGCGCAGCAACACGAAGCGACGGCCGCCACTCAGGCCTTGGTTTGTAACTTCGCAAACGCGGCCGCCATCGCGCTGCTTCCTGCTACAGGTGCCGCCATGGGGGCACGCGTTTTTTCTGGTGGCTTTCCCCGAAACCCCGCGCCATTATTAGCGTTTTCCCGCTTTTCACGCGGTGCTGCGGTGTCATTTAACCGCATCGTCAGCGCCACCCGATTGCGTTTTTCATCAATCTCCATCACCTTCACTTTCACCACATCACCCGCCTTCACCACGTCGTGCGGGTCTTTCACGAATTTTTCGGCGAGTGCAGAAATATGCACGAGGCCGTCTTGATGCACGCCGATATCGACGAACGCGCCAAAGGCGGCCACGTTGGTGATGACCCCCTCCAAAATCATGCCAGGCTTTAGGTCGCTTAGTTTTTCAACCCCTTCTTGAAACGTAGCGGTGGTGAATTCAGGGCGCGGGTCTCTGCCAGGTTTTTCAAGCTCTTTCAAAATGTCGGTGATCGTGGGGATGCCGAATTTTTCGTCTGCGTATTTTTCGGCGCAAAGCGACTTTAATAATTTCTCGTCGCCCATCACGGCGCGCACATCTTTTTGAATATCGGCGAGAATTTTTTCAACTAGCGGATACGCCTCCGGGTGAACCGAAGATTGGTCAAGCGGATTATCGCCATCGCGAATCCGCAAAAAGCCCGCGCACTGCTCAAACGCTTTGTCGCCCAATCGCGGCACCGCCTTCAACGCGGCCCGTGAGGCGAAAGCACCATGCTGGTCGCGGTGATTGACGATATTCGCCGCCACCGTGGACGACAAGCCCGACACCCGCGCCAGCAGCGCGACTGAGGCCGTATTCACGTCCACCCCCACCGCATTCACGCAGTCTTCCACCACGGACTCCAGCGAACGCGCAAGCTTGCTTTGGTTCACATCGTGCTGATATTGGCCGACCCCGATGGATTTCGGATCAATCTTGACCAATTCCGCGAGCGGGTCTTGCAAGCGCCGCGCAATCGAGACCGCACCACGTAGCGAGACATCCAAATCCGGCAATTCCTTCGAGGCAAACGCGGAGGCGGAGTACACCGAAGCGCCCGCCTCGGAGACGACGATTTTCACCATTTTTTGCTCGGGTAATTGCTTCATCAAATCCGCCGCAAGCTTATCGGTCTCGCGCGATGCGGTGCCGTTACCGATACTGATCAAATCGACGCGGTGTTTTTTGGCAAGCGTGGCTAACGCGTGCAGCGAGCCATCCCAATCGCGGCGCGGCTCGTGCGGGTAAATGGTGGATGTCTCTAATACCTTGCCGGTGCTATCCACCACGGCGATCTTGCAGCCCGTGCGAATGCCAGGGTCGATGCCCATGGTCGCGCGCGGCCCGGCGGGGGCGGCGAGGAGTAGGTCTTTTAGGTTGCGCGCAAACACATTGATCGCCTCGATTTCGGCACGCTCTCGAAGCTGCGTCATCAGCTCGGTTTCCATGTGCAGCGAAATTTTGATGCGCCACGTCCAGCGCACGACTTCACAGAGCCATTTATCGGCGGGGCGGTTTTTGTTCTGGATATGGGCGTAGCCAGCAATCATTTCTTCGAGCGGGTTGAAGGGCGAGGCGGACGTTGGCTTCTCAGCCCCTAATTCAGAATCCAGCACCAAGGCCGAGCTCAGCACACCCTCGTTACGCCCACGAAAAATCGCCAACGCACGGTGGGAAGGAATGGTTTTCCATGTCTCGGAATAGACAAAATAATCTGAAAATTTTTCGCCCTTTTCGGCTTGGCCTTCGACTAATTTTGATTCCACCACCGCGTGCTGCGAAAGATAATCTCGCACGCGGGCAAGCAGAGGCGCGTGTTCAGCGAATCGCTCCATCAAAATCTGTTTGGCGCCATCGAGTGCGGCCTTCACGTCGGCTACAACGGTATCTTTTTCGCTCGTCTTAGGTTCGAGCGAAACATACTTCGCGGCTTCTGTTTCGGGCGTGAGCAATGGGTCGGCGAGCAGTGCATCCGCGAGCGGCTCCAGCCCCGCCTCGCGCGCGATCATGGCCTTGGTGCGGCGCTTTTGTTTGTACGGTAAAAATAAATCCTCAAGCTTGGTTTTGTCCTCCGCCGCGTTAATGCTTGCTGCCAGCGCATCGGTCATTTTTCCTTGCTCGGTAATGTTCTCCAAAATCGCCAAACGCCGCGCTTCCAGCTCACGCAAGTAAGCGAGCCGCTCTTCCAGTAATCGAAGCTGAATATCATCAAGCCCGCCGGTGACTTCTTTGCGATAGCGCGCAATGAAAGGCACGGTGGCACCCTCATCGAGGAGTGCAACCGCAGCGGCAACTTGCGCGGGTTTGGCGGCGATTTCTTTGGACAAGCGCTGTTCGATAGACGGGAGCATGAATTTTGTCTTTAGGGTGTGAGGCGAGCGCGGATTCTACGGGAAGTTGTGGCGCGGCTTTCAACCCTCGCGTTTACAGACTGCGCGGTGGTGTGGTTAAACCGCCGAAACCCCAATAACCACGCGGCGTTTGGCCGTTTTTGATGGAGCAATTTCACGCTTCGTGATACACTAAAATCCATTATTGAACCCACTCAGGATGCCTCTTCATCATGTCAGGAAGCACACTCGGCACGCTCTTCAAAGTCACCAATTTTGGTGAATCCCACGGCCCCGCGATTGGCTGCGTGGTCGATGGCTGCCCACCGGGAATGGCGCTTACCGAAGCCGATATTCAAATCGATCTCGACCGCCGTAAACCCGGCACCTCACGCCACGTCACGCAGCGTCGAGAAGAAGATCGCGTAGAAATTTTGTCCGGTGTGTTTGAGGGCAAGACCACCGGCTCGCCGATTGCGCTCTTGATTCGCAACGAAGATCAGCGCAGCAAAGACTACGGCAATATCGCGGACAGCTTTCGCCCCGGTCATGCTGATTACACCTACCTGCAAAAATACGGTTTGCGTGACCATCGCGGGGGCGGGCGCTCTTCCGCGCGCCTGACGGCTCCCACGGTAGCCGCCGGTGCGCTCGCAAAGAAATGGCTCAACGAAAAATACGGCGTACTCGTGCGCGGCTACTGCGCGCAAATCGGCGAAAACAAAATGCCGTTTGTGGCGTGGGATGGCGTGAACGACAACCCATTTTTTTCCGCAAACCCGGCCATGGTGGCCGTGCTCGAAGCCTACATGGATAAGCTGCGTAAATCTGGCGAAAGCTGTGGCGCGCGCATCAACGTGATGGCCTCCGGCGTTCCCGTCGGCTGGGGTGACCCGATCTACGACCGGCTGGACGCCAACATCGCCCACGCGATGATGGGCATCAATGCGGTGAAGGGTGTCGAGATAGGTGCTGGCTTTCGATCCATCGAGCAGCTCGGCACTGAGCACTCGGACGAAATGAGCCCGCAAGGGTTTTTATCGAATAATGCGGGCGGTGTGCTGGGCGGTATCTCGACTGGGCAAGACGTAACGGTCTCGATGGCGATTAAGCCCACCTCGTCGATTCGCCTTGATCGCCACACCATCAATAAAGCGGGCGAAGCGGTGGTGATTAACACCCACGGTCGCCATGACCCCTGCGTTGGCATTCGCGCAACGCCTATTGCGGAGGCGCTCTTGGCGCTGGTGTTGATGGATTGCGCGCTCATGCACCGCGCGCAGAATGCCGATGTTCACGTGAGCACGCCACGCGTCGCCGCACAGGCACCGGTGGGCACGCGCGTGCAAGCGGGCGTGATGAGCGATGACCCGGATCCAAGTGAAGCCTAGAGAGCAAGTCGTTGTGCGCTGCACCATTCACCTCCTGCGGTTGCTATAATTACCGTCCTGCTTTTTCGTCGCCCGCGCTCACGCGCTTCTGGTCACCCCCATGGCACAAACTCTCTACGACAAACTCTGGAACGCTCACTTAGTCCACGCCGAATCTGACGGTACGGCGCTGATTTATATCGACCGGCATTTGGTGCATGAAGTGACCAGCCCGCAGGCTTTCGATGGCTTGACGTTGAATAACCGCAAAGTGTGGCGCGTGAAGTCGATTGTGGCCACCGCAGACCATAACGTGCCGACCACCTCACGCAAGGAAGGTATTGCCGACCCCGTCTCGCGTCTGCAAGTCGAAACGCTTGACAACAACATCGAAAAATTCGGTGTCAAAACGTATTTCGGCATGAACGACGCGCGCCAAGGCATCGTCCACGTGATTGGTCCTGAGCAGGGCGCGACACTACCGGGCATGACGGTGGTCTGCGGCGATTCGCACACCTCTACGCACGGCGCGTTTGCCGCCCTCGCGTTCGGCATCGGCACCAGCGAAGTTGAGCATGTGTTGGCGACGCAGTGCTTGGTCACTAAGAAATCAAAATCGTTGCTCATTCGCGTCGAGGGCCAAGTAGGGCGCGGGGTTACAGGCAAAGACATTGTGCTCGCTATCATCGGCAAGATCGGCACGGCAGGCGGCACGGGCTATGCGATTGAGTTTGCTGGCGCAGCCATTCGCGCGCTCTCAATGGAAGGCCGCATGACGGTGTGCAATATGGCGATTGAAGCCGGTGCGCGCGCGGGCATGATCGGTGCGGATGAAAAAACCATCGCCTATCTCAAAGGCCGCCCCCACGCGCCGCAGGGCGCAGAGTTTGACCAAGCGGTGGCCTACTGGCGCACGCTCACCACGGATAACGGGGCCCTATTTGACCGCGTCGTCGAGCTCGATGCAGCGCAGATCACGCCGCAGGTCACGTGGGGCACTTCGCCTGAAATGGTGACCAGTATCTCGGGCAGCGTACCGGACCCTAAAATGGAGTCTGACCCCATTAAGCGCGAGGCCATCGAGCGTGCGCTGCAATATATGGGGCTCAACCCCGGCACGCCAATTGAAAAAATCACGATTGACAAAGTCTTTATCGGTAGCTGCACTAATTCACGTATTGAAGACTTACGCGCGGCCGCTAACGTCGCGCGCGGCAGACATGTGGCGGCAAACGTGAAATTGGCCTTGGTGGTGCCGGGCTCGGGCATTGTGAAGCGCCAAGCCGAAGCCGAAGGCCTCGACAAAATATTTTTGGCCGCAGGCTTTGAGTGGCGCGAGCCGGGCTGCTCGATGTGCCTCGGGATGAATGACGATAAATTGGCTGCTGGTGAGCGCTGTGCATCTACCTCGAATCGAAATTTTGAAGGTCGCCAAGGGGCGGGCGGTCGCACGCATTTGGTGAGCCCGGAGATGGCGGCAGCGGCTGCCATCGCAGGACGTTTTGCCGACGTTCGGCAAATTTTGTAAGGAGTGAATCATGAAAAAATTTCTACTTGTTGTCGTTTTCGGGCTGATGCTTGGCGCTTGCAACACCATGCAAGGCGTGGGCAAAGATATTAAAAAAGGTGGCGAAGTGATTGAGAAAGCGGCCAAATTTCAAAAGGCGGCTTCATAAATGGACGCTTTTCGCCAACACACCGGCCTCGTGGCACCAATGGATCGCGCCAACGTTGATACGGACGCGATTATCCCCAAGCAGTTTTTAAAATCAATCTCACGCGTGGGGTTTGGCGAAAATCTGTTCGACGAATGGCGCTACATGGATATTGGCGAACCGGGCCGGGATAATTCTAAGCGCCCGCTGAATCCGAATTTCGTGCTCAATCAAGCGCGCTACAAAGGCGCTTCGGTGTTACTGGCGCGTAAAAATTTCGGCTGCGGCTCCTCGCGTGAGCATGCGCCGTGGGCCTTGCAGCAGTTTGGATTCAAAGCGATTATTGCGCCGTCCTACGCCGATATTTTTTACAACAATTGCTTTAAGAATGGCTTACTACCACTCGTGTTGAGCGAGCTTGAAGTCGATCATCTTTTTAATGCGGCGCTGGCAACACCGGGCTTCAAGCTCACGGTTGATCTCGAGCGCAAGGTGGTTGAGCTCGAAGGTGTTGCAACCTACGGCTTTGACGTTGAAGCGCATCGCCGCGAGTGTTTACTCAACGGCTGGGATGACATTGGCTTAACGCTGCGCCACGTCGATAAAATTCGCGCCTACGAAGCGGCGCGCGCCGCCAAAGAGCCTTGGGTTTTTAGCTAGCGATAAACTGCACTGCACGGCTCAAACACCGCGCCCCTATTGGGGTTTCGACGATATAACCAAAGTTATTTTATGAAAATTGCAATTTTAGCCGGTGACGGCATCGGCTCCGAAATCATGGCGGAAGCACAGAAGGTGCTGGAAGTCTTGCGTGGTGATGGCCTTAAATTTGAGACCGAGACAGCACTCGTCGGCGGGGTTGCGTATGACGCGCACGGGCACCCGCTACCAGCGGCGACACTGAAGCTCGCGCAGGAAGCCGATGCGGTGCTATTCGGCTCAGTCGGCGGCCCGAAATACGATGCGCTCGCGCGCGACCTGCGTCCTGAAAAAGCGATTCTCGGCCTTCGTAAAGAGTGCGATTTTTTCGCCAATCTGCGCCCGGCCACGGTATTCCCAGAGCTAGCCGACGCGTCCTCGTTGAAATCAGAAATTGTGGCTGGCCTTGACATCATGATTATTCGTGAGCTCACCGGCGATATTTATTTCGGTGAGCCGCGCGGTGTTTCGGGCAAGGTCGGCGAGCGTGTCGGTATCAATACGATGGTCTATACCGAGCCACAAATCAGGCGCATCTTGCACGTCGGCTTCAAGACCGCGCAGCAGCGCGATAAGCGCCTCTGCTCAATCGACAAAATGAACGTGCTCGAAGCGATGCAGCTCTGGCGTGATTTGGCCATTGAGATTGGGCGCGAATACCCGGACGTGGAGCTAACCCACATGCTAGTTGACAACGCCGCCATGCAGCTCGTTCGCAACCCGAAGCAGTTTGATGTCATGGTGTGCGGCAATATGTTTGGCGATATTTTGTCCGATGAAGCGTCGATGCTGACGGGCTCGATTGGGATGCTGCCCTCCGCTTCGCTTGACGCCAAGGGCAAGGGTTTGTACGAGCCGATTCATGGCTCTGCGCCCGATATTGCCGGTAAGGGACTCGCGAATCCCCTCGCACAAATTTTGTCGCTCGCCATGATGTTGCGCTACACCTTCCACTTGAATGAGGCGGCAGATCGCATCGAGCGCGCGGTGCAAAAGGCACTCGCGAGCGGCCTACGCACCGGTGACATCGCCCGTAAAGGCCGGCGTGTGTGTGGCACGCGTGAGATGGGCGAGGCTGTCGTTCGGGCACTGTAATAATCTTAAAACCCCGCGCCCTCTCTAGGGTTTGGGGCAATCCCTCTATTTTTTTGAATACGAAAGTTGAATCATGTTACGAGTTGGCATCGTCGGTTGGCGGGGAATGGTGGGTTCGGTTTTGATGGACAGAATGCGCGCGGAAAATGATTTCGCGTTAATCGAACCAACATTTTTTACGACATCAAACGCGGGCGGCGTCGGCCCAAAAGAGGCCAACGGCACGCCCTTGAAAGCCGCAACCGACATCAATGCGCTGAAGTCGCAGGATGTCATCATCACCTGCCAAGGCGGCGATTACACGACTGAGATTTACGCGCCGCTGCGGGCCGCAGGTTGGAAGGGCTACTGGATTGATGCCGCCAAAACGTTACGCATGAAAGATGATGCGGTCATCATTCTCGACCCGGTCAACATGCCGGTGATTGAGTCAGCACTTGCCAAAGGCGTGAAAGACTACATCGGCGGCAACTGCACGGTGAGCTGCATGTTGATGGGCTTGAGCGGGCTTTTCAAAGCGGATCTGGTCGAGTGGATGACCGCGATGACCTACCAAGCGGCATCCGGCGGCGGGGCCACGCACATGCGTGAACTCCTCACTCAATACGGCGCGCTCAATGCCGAAGTCAAAGCCTTGCTCGACGACCCAAAATCCGCGATTCTCGAAATTGATCGTAAAGTCCTCGCCAAGCAACACGCGTTCACAACAGATGAAACCCAACATTTTGGCGTGCCGCTTGGCGGCAATCTGATCCCATGGATCGACAAAGACATGGGGACTGGCATGTCGCTCGAAGAATGGAAGGGCATGGCGGAAACAAACAAGATCCTCGGTCGCGGCGAAGGCTTTGGAACGGCCGCTACACCCATCGACAGCCTGTGCGTGCGCGTAGGTGCGATGCGCTGCCACTCGCAGGCCCTAACAATAAAACTCAAAAAAGATGTGCCGTTAGCCGACATCGAAGCCCTCATCGCCAACGACAATCCATGGGCACGCGTTATCCCCAACACGCGTGAACGCTCGATGCATGATTTAACGCCCGCCGCCGTCACAGGACAGATGCACATCCCGGTCGGGCGCTTGCGGAAACTCGCGATGGGCCCAACTTACCTGTCTGCATTTACAGTTGGTGACCAACTTTTGTGGGGTGCGGCCGAGCCATTACGCCGTATGTTGCGGATTTTGCTCAATAAATAGCCGCGATTAGGGGCTTTGGGCAGAAGTTACACAGGTTAACCGTAATCTTGTTATCATTGCCACAAATGCTAGAAAGCAAATAAGGTTGCAACAATAACTCGTTGATGTTAATTTCTTTTATCCTCGAAATGAAAAGGTTGGGGTTTACATGAACCGTCCACCAAAAACAAAATTCATTGCACTCGCCAGCGCTGTTTTATTGGC
>JAYVGG010000102.1:0-5281 GCA_043772475.1 Burkholderiales bacterium | reverse complement strand
GCATGGACGTGGGAGCATCAGGCGCTCACGCGCGCGCGCTGGTGCGCGGGAGATGCCGCCCTAGCGGCTCCCTTTGAGGCGATCCGGCGCGAGGTGCTCACGCAAAGCCGTGATAGCCAAAAGCTCAAAGCCGAAATCGTCGCGATGCGTGAAAAGATGCGTGCAGAAAAAAAAGACCGGGGCGACATGCTCGATCTCAAACACACACTTGGCGGCATGGTGGATGTGGAGTTTATCGTCCAGTACATCATCTTGGCGCACGCGCATGATCACGCCGAATTTCTCGGCAATTTGGGCAATTTCGCGCTCTTAGACCGCGCCGGTGCGCTCGGCCTACTTGACCCTACCCTAGCACACCGTGTGGGCGACGCGTACCTACGCTTTCGTGAGCAGCAGCACCTAGCGCGCACCCATAACCAAGCCATCACGCTCGTGCCGCCAACCACGCTTAGTGCCGAGCGCGCGGCGGTCGGTGCGGCCTGGCAGGCGCTACTGGGGCACTAAACATGCAGAGCGAGATTGCAAAAAAATTCTATGCGGTGGTGAAAAAAATCCCACGCGGCAAAGTGGCCACCTACGGCGAAGTGGCCGCCCTTGCTGGGTTTCCACGCCATGCCCGCCACGTAGGTGTCGCCTTGAGCGCGCTACCGGACGGCCTCACTATCCCCTGGCAGCGCGTGGTGAATGCCCAAGGGCTCATTAGCGTGCGGCTAAAACACTGGGAAGGTGGCAGCGATGACTACCAGCGCGTGTTACTCGAAAGCGAAGGCGTGGTGTTTTCGACTGAAGGCAAAATCGACTTCAAAAAATTTGGCTGGCGACAAAAACAACCAACCAACACCGGCTGAAAGCCCAATAGCGGCGCGGTCTTTCAGCCATTGCCGATTCCCAATCGGTTAACATTACACCTCTCAAGAACAGTCTTGGCCAAAAATGAATCCAACCCTTTCACTTCGCACCACCAAGCGGCTCGTCACGATTGCCGCCGTCTTTCTCGCCGCCTGTTCGAGCGGACAACGCCATAGCGGGCCCTCGACGACCATCATCTGGCCAGATGCGAGCCGTGTGCCCGTGCCGCCGGTGCGACCAGCACCCGTGGTGCTGGCCCCAGCGCCTCTGCCGCCAGCACCGGTCATCGTCACTCCGCAGCCGCAGCTCCCACCGGTGGTCGTGCGCGCGCCCGCACCGCCGCCGCCCGCCATCGTCGCGCCGCCCACGCCGGCTTTGCCTATCGCTCCTGCGCCTACCCGCATGGCTGGGCTCAAAGGCCGCATGATAGTGGGCTATCAGGGCTGGTTTGGCTGCCCTGGTGATGCACCGGGCAATCAAAACTGGGAGCATTGGTTTTTTAATAACAAGCCCGATGCGGCCAATCTTTCCGTCGATATGCTGCCCTCGGTCAAGGGCATAGCCGACGAAGATCTATGCCCGACTGGCCTCACGCGCGCGGACGGCACCCCAATCAAATTATTCAGCTCGCAAAATCCGCGCGTGGTGGCACAGCACTTTCGGCTCATGCGCGAGCACGGCATTGATGGTGCCGCCGTGCAGCGCTTCGTGGGCCCGCTCGCCTACGCACACCTAAAACCACGCAGTGATCGTGCGGTGCAAAACGCGCGCTTGGCGGCAGAGGCGAGTGGCCGCGCGTTTTATATTTCGTATGATGTCACCGGCTCTGAGCCCGCCACCGTGCTCAATCAAATTCGCGCCGATTGGCAGTTTTTGGTTAACGACTTAAAGCTCACAGCAAGCCCAAATTATTTGCACGACAAAGGCAAGCCCGTCTTACAGCTATGGGGTTTCGGCTTCAAAGAGCGCCCCGATCAGGCCGCAGCCGTATTGGGCTTAATGCAAGAACTCAAGGCGGGGCGCGGTGGTTTGGCCGCTGCGACCTTAATCGGCGGCGTGCCGAGCAATTGGCGCACGCTCGATGCTGATTCTAATTCTCACCCAGATTGGGCGGTCGTCTATCGCAGCTTTGATGTGATCAGCCCCTGGTCGGTCGGCCGCTTTGGCACCGACTCTGGGGCGGATAATTTTGCGCGTACGCGCATCACGCCCGATGTAGCCGAAACAAGGCGGCTCGGTATCGGCTACATGCCGGTCGTCTTCCCTGGCTTTAGCTGGTACAACCTTAAAAAAGGACGCGGTGAATCGGCCCCGGTAAATCAAATTCCACGTCGCTGTGGCAATTTCATGTGGCGGCAAATCACGAACGCTCTCGAAGCCCGCGTCGATACTCTCTACGCGGCCATGTTTGATGAAGTCGATGAGGGCACGGCACTATTCCCCGTTGAGACGCGCGCTGAAAGCGTGCCAAAAAGTGGGGCAACACAGTACCTTAACCAAGACGGCTGCACGCTCCCAGAAGACTGGTATCTACGCTTGACGGGCACCGCCGCACAGCACCTGAAGGCGCAGCGGCTGCCGGTGCGCGAGCTTGGGCGGGTGATGCAACCTTAGTAGCCTATCGGACAAAAAAACGGCTGCTTTTTTTGCGGGAAAGAAACGCACCGAAAATTAATAAAATCGCCAAACTCTAGTACTGGCGCGGTGTTTGGCAGATTCGTGCGCGGTGATCGAGTGCCATTAAGCGGCGCTATTTGCGGCGCTATTGGCGACCGTTCTCGCAATCACTTCGCCCAACGTCCTACGCACGATTGGCTTCGCTAGGTAGTCGTTCATGCCAGCCGCAAGGCAGGCCTCACGGTCTCCCACGAGCGAGTTTGCGGTCACGGCAACAATCGGCACCGGGCGGGTCGTGCCCGCCGTTTTTTCTGCGGCACGAATTGTTTTTGCAGCGGTAAAACCATCCATGACCGGCATATGGCAATCCATCAAGATCATGTCGTAGCGCTTTTTACCGACGGCATGAACGGCCTCTTCGCCGTTTTGGGCAATATCAACGCGACAGCCGAAGCTTGCCAGTATCGCGATTCCGAGCTCGCGGTTAATCTCGTTGTCCTCGGTTAGTAGTACGTCGATATCAAAGCGAAACGCCGGGGAACTCGCCATCGCCACTGCACTGCTAGGGACGTGCTCATGCCGCTCGCTCGCCACATGCGCGAGTGAGGCCGCGAGCGCGTCGCGGGTAACTGGTTTATAGAGGCGCGCTAGGCCCGCCTCCAGCTTGGCGTTCGCGGGCTCGGCCATGGCGCTACTAAGCTCGATGATTGTTGTCGCCTGCGCGCTTCGGCGATGCAATGCGGCAACTAACGTAGCCACGTTTATTTCAGCACCTTCGAGTGAAAGCGCGCGGTCAACAAAAGCAAACCGATAGGATTCGGCGGCACCCATTACCTGCGCGAGCGCCCCGCCCATGCTCGCTACGACGTCGCTCTTAATCGAAAATTCCGCCAAATACGCCGCCAAGGCCGCCGCCGCCTTGGTGTTTGGCATGGCAATGAGCGCGCGCCCGCCTACGCACGTTGGCGATAGCGGACCCAACGTTGGTGCGTCAGCTAGCGCCGTCTCGGTATTGAGCATGAGCCAAAAAAGTGAGCCCTGCCCGAGCGTGCTGGTGAAATCCACCTCGCCTTGCATGAGCCGCGCCAATTCACGGCTAATCACAAGGCCAAGCCCGGTGCCGCCGAAGCGGCGTGTTGTGGAGTCATCCGCCTGAGAAAACGGGGTAAATAATTTCGCCCGTAGCGCCACCGGGATGCCCTCGCCCGTATCGGCCACGCTAAAGCGCAACTGTAAGGCTTGCGGGGTTGCGGCGCGTGTCGCCGTGAGTGAGAGCACCACCTCGCCCTCAGTGGTGAATTTAATGGCGTTGCTCATCAGATTGCCGATAATTTGCGCGACCTTGTGCGGGTCTCCCATGACCTCGTTCGGCACATCGGCTGCTACGTGGCAGATGAGCTCGATGCCCTTCGCGTGGGCGCTTTCGCAAAATAAGAGTGCGGCCTCATCGACTAGCTTACGTGGCGAAAACGGCACGCGCTCAACATCCATGCGGCGCGCTTCAATTTTAGAAAAATCGAGCACTTGGTTAATCACCTGCAATAGCGCATGGGTAGAAACCTGCAAGGTACTGGCAAAGCGGCGCTGCTGCTCACTTAGCGGTGTGGCAAGCAATAAATCTGACATGCCGATTACGCCGTTCATCGGGGTGCGAATCTCGTGGCTCATGTTGGCTAAAAATTGCGATTTGGCGACGTTGGCCGCCTCGGCTTGGTCACGCGCGCGGCTAAGCTGCTCGGTACGGGCAAAAACCTGAAGCTCAAGATCTTCGTGCGAGCGTTTAAGCTCGCGCTCGCGCCCTTCGATCTGATCGATCATTTGGTTAAAGCCGAGTACGAGGTCACCGATTTCATCCTTTCGATTGGCAACATCTGGGTACGCCACCCGGTAGGTGTAATCGTTCTCATGCGCGATATGCCGGGCGGCGGCGGCAAGCTTGGTGATTGGGCCCGCAATCGAGCGCTGCAAACGCTCAGCCAGCATAAATGCCGCCGCAAAGCCCACTAGTGCCGCGCCAACGCCGAGTGCGATGAGCTTCAGTAAATCACGCCACATGTCCTGGAGATCTACGTCTAAGCGCACCGTGCCCAAAATTTCTTCACCGCGCTTAACCGGGTACTCGACTTGCATAGTGCGCTCAAAAAGCCCGTCGCTCGCCCATGGCAGCGCGGCGCCAATTTGCTTGGCAGGTTTTGCTGTGCCACCGTCCGGGTATGCCGCAAATAGCGTCGTGGCGGCCTCGGAGAAGGTCGGCGAAATAGAGGCGGCGGTAATGTCGCGCTGCGTACGAAGTGTGGCGAGCACCTCGGTAGCCGCTGGCGCATCCCCGAATACGAGAGCCGATTCGCTACTCGCGGCGATCATTTGCGCGATGCTCAGTACGTGGGCGCGCGTGGTCGCTTTTTGATGACGCACCTGATAAATCGCATTGATGAGCAGGCTCAATATGAGGCCGATGCTAATCGCCGCGGCCACGATGAGCATCAGCTTTTTCTTGAGCGCAAGATCAACGAGTCGCATCACTTGGCTTCGTGGTGGAATCGGTTAAATTGCGCGCGAGCTTAAGCAGATTTGAGCTGGCTTTGAGCTTGCTAAGCTCAAGTGTTTTACGGTTCACCTCAAACTGCAATCGGTTCTCGCCCTGAACGATTCCAATCGCCCCGCCCGCCTCGACAAAACCACTCATGTCACTGAGGGTAAGAATCGCTTTTCCCGATAGTCTTTTGAGCACCGGCACGAGCCTGCGCTCTTCGGTTTCGGCGATATAGACCACATGGCAGCCAAGCACCTCATCCGCATTCAGAAACGATTTCAC
>JAYVGG010000101.1:0-3091 GCA_043772475.1 Burkholderiales bacterium | reverse complement strand
GATGCCGCCTTCATTTCCCGCTACGCGCTAGGCCGCGATTATCACAAAGTGCTGCGCGCGAAATTGCAGCAATTGGCTGATGATATTGCGGCAAAAATTGGCGACTTTAGCTACCGTGTTTTTACCGATAGTGCGCCGGTCATGGAGGTCTCGCTTGCGCGTAAGGCGGGCTTAGGCTGGCGGGGAAAGCACACATTATTGCTGTCACGGGATGCGGGCTCGCTCTTTTTTTTGGGTGAAATTTATACCGATTTGCCGCTGCCCATTGATGGCGAAACCAGTGAGCACTGCGGCACCTGCGAGAAGTGCATCGACATCTGCCCGACCAAAGCGATCATCGCCCCGTATCAGCTCGATGCGCGCCGCTGTATCTCGTATCTCACGATTGAAAACAAAGGGGCTATCCCCGTGGAGTTCCGCGCCGCGATGGGCAACCGCATCTACGGCTGCGATGATTGTCAGCTTGTTTGCCCGTGGAATAAATACGCGAAGATGACGGGAGAAAATGATTTCGCAATTCGTCACCATTTGGATGATGTGACGTTGTTGGAATTATTCGCGTGGACGGAATCTGAGTTCAACCAAAAAATGGAAGGATCGGCGATTCGGCGGATTGGCTATCAAAGCTGGCAGCGCAATCTCGCCGTGGCGCTGGGGAATGCGTTATTGAAAAGCGTGGATGGCGAGCGGATTCGTGCGGCACTTGTGGCGGCGCGGGTGGAGGCGTCGGCGCTGGTGGCAGAGCATATTGATTGGGCGTTGGCGCCAGATAGCAACTTATAAAAATGGCCGAAAGCCCCCGTGGATATTGGGGTTTGGCCGCATTCTCAACAAATAATAACCCACCCGTAGGCGCTAATCGACGAAGCCACCAGCGCGCTTGGTGTTTTACGCGGCCATTCACAGCGTAAAATGCGACAGCTATTAAGCACGCGCTCGCGACTAGACGACGCTGATTCGCTTAGACTAAATGCACAGTCGCGCTACCGATGCGACGCAAACCTGGCGTGAACATGGTTAAAAATAATTCGTTCTCACGCTCGCGCAACTCTCAAATTTGATCAGGATTTTTTGTGAAAAAATTAGTACTCGCTTTCGCCCTGCTGTGCGTGACGCTTGTTTCCCAGCTTGCTTTCGCCAAGCAGATTTGCTCTAAAGTTCCTGATGGCTACGATCTGCGCTCGGTTGTCACCGGCTACGATAATAAAAACCATCCAATTACCATGATGCAGAAATTTCCTCGGTACAGAACCGAGTGCGTGTGGAAGTATGGTGCGTTTGCGTTTAACCCCCAAACACGTGCGAATAGCTCTGTCTGGAATTATGACAATGCTGACGCAGCGGCTAACTTTGTTAAACGCGCTTGTGGTGAAGGTTGCACGGCGTACTCCTATAGCGAAGATTTTTCATGGGTGGCGATGAGTAAAGGTGTTGCGTGGGCAGTTAGCCGTTGGAGTTTGCAGGATGCAATTTTGAAGTGCGAGCTTTTGGATGATGGAAATTGCGACATCGTATGGACGACCAGCAGCACAGCGGACACAACACCACGGTATTTCCAAGCGTTGGCCTTTGACCCTAAAACAGGGCGGCGCGCCATAGCCCGCGGCAAGAATCTCAGCAGAGCGGCGGCAGCGAGCGAGGCGAAAGAGTTATGCGCTACGCCAGATTGCTGGGCCTACGCGTTTCAAGGCGGTGCGGGGGCCATTGCCATGAGCAGTAACGGTCGGCTCTGGGGTGCTTGGTCGAAGGATTTGCTATCCGGTGCCGCCAACAATGCCGAGTACTACTGCCGAAAAGAGACGGGTGACATCGCTTGCAAAACCCAAATCGCGAGCGATGCAGAAGGTGCTGAGGCGGAGCTAAGAAGGCTGGAGCAGATAGGTAAGTCGCTAAATGTGCGGCCAACCACCGAGCAAAAACTGCCCGAGACCCAATCGCCAAATGAGAGTCCGTTTGTGCTGGACCTTAAAACGCGTTGCAAAGTTTTTGAACTCAATGACGCAACCACCATCGCCAAATGGAGTGGCGCTTGTGTGAGCGGGAAAATTGAAGGCAGCGGCACCTTAATGACCATGAGCAAAAAAACGCAGGTGATCTGCGAGAACGTAGGCGAAATGAAAGCAGGCCTGTGGTCTGGCCGCGTGGTGGCCAAGTGCTCTGATGGCATGCGCGCCGAAGTGGACTACAGCCCCGGCGGCGCGGGGGTCGGTAAGGGCACCTTAAATCTACCCAATGGTGACAAATACGAGGGCGAGTTTAAGGGCTTGAGCCTTCACGGGCAGGGCAAGCTCACGCGCGCCGACGGATCCACTTCGCAGGTCACCTTTGCCAACAACGAGCTGGTAACCGCCCCACAAAAGTAACCCGCCAAAGAGCCCTAGGGCCAGGCACAAAGATCAGTTTTGCCTATTACGCATTCGACAAAAATCTTCGCAAGTTTGAGGATCAAGCATGTAGATTGCGGCGGAGGCGGCCTTTTGCCTAAGCCCAACATCGGCACGTGAAGCAAGAGGAAAGTGTTGGGCTTCGCAAAAACGCTCAGCGCCATACGCGACGAACGCCTCCGGATTCCGGCGTACGCACATATGCGCTAACTTAGTGCACAGTCATCCAAATCTTGTCATTCCGAACCGCTTTTGTGAGGAATCTCATCGGGACAGCGTAGGACGCTGCAACCGAAGCCTCTATTTGATGCGGATGAGATTCTTCGCTTCGCTCAGAATGACAAATTGATGCGTGGCGACCTTAAGTTAGCGCACATGGGCGTACGCCCGAATGACAGTGAGATTTGAGAGGATATTGCTGAGGGGCACGCTGATAAACGAGCTTTCGAATTCCCGTTGCGAGCGCCAAAATTTTGCGGCATTGCCGGGGGATGTCGGCGAGCACTGTTTGAGTGGCGAGCGATGGACGCAACCTTTTGCACAACCTTTTGCCACGAGCCACGAGTTGCGCAGCCGCCCGGCGATGACGCAAAATTTTGGGAACCCCGCGCTTTTGCGGGGCGCGAACATCGGGTCGCCTTTCTTTGGTTACTTTCTTTGGCGAAGCAAAGAAAGTGACTTGCCGCCGGGCAACCCCGGCTCGGTGA
>JAYVGG010000100.1:0-2035 GCA_043772475.1 Burkholderiales bacterium | reverse complement strand
AAAGGCTTTGCACATACCAACCAGACTGTTGCGCTTGATAAACATCCGTCACGCCAGACTCAAACCCCGTGAACAAACCGTCTTCCTTACGCCGGATGTATTCGCCTTGGACGAGGAGATTATTGACTTTGGCGTTGCCATTGGGTGCCCATTTCCAAACGAAATCCGCCGTCCAAAAGCGGCTCTTGCCGGTGAACGTATCGGCTTGCTGCGCGGCAATATTGCCCGACTCGCGACCCACCGGTTTGGCTTGTAAATAAGACACGCCAGCCAGCCAACTTTGACTCACACCAATATCGCCCCCCACATGGCCAAACAGGCTGAAAGCACCAATCCCATTTTTGGTATTGCCTTCGCCGACAAAACCACTGCCTTTCAATGCCTCGCCGCCAATTTCAATAAACGTGTCGGTGGGCGCGAGCCAGCGTAATTGCAAACCATCGTCGCCATACTGATAGTTGAGGAAAGCGCGGTAGGCCAGCGGCTCATCGATAAAATCCCAGGCGTGTGGATGCTTTTGATTAATCGATCCAATGGCGGAAAAAAATCGCCCGCCTTTGAGCGTGAAGCCGTGACCCAAGCCGGTCGTTTGAAAGTACGCTTCCTCCAACGCCACCGAATTATCCGGATTCACGATCAAGGCCGCTGCACCGAATAAACCCGGGCCGATATTGGCGCTCAGGTGCAGCTCGGAAGCGTTGATGCCGAAACTGCGGGTACCCGGGCTGACGGCATCGCCCAGTGCAAAACCGGGGATTCGGTATTCGCTGGGTTTTTGCGACAGATTGGCATAAGTGCCAGACAGAATCAGCGAGATGGCGGGGTTAAACGCGGCAGCGCCAGACACTGTGGCGACTGGCACTGCCACGGCTGGCTGGCGCGCTTTTTCCGTCGCCTGCGTTGCCGTGGCTTGCGCCGTTTGAGCCACGCTCTCGGTCTGTTGTAGACGTACTTCCAGCGCCTGAATACGCGCTTCGTAGCTCTGTTTTAATAATTGAATTTCAGCACGGATTTTTTCCAAATCCGTATCGCTGGCGGCAAGTGTCGGTTGTGCAAATAGCCATAGGCTGCACACGCCCAAGAAATAACGTCGCATACTGTTCCTCGTTTAAGCAATGGAGAGTGGCGACCGCAAGCGGTCGCTGAATGAACGGCTTAAACGAGTTTAGGCGGAGCGCGGGATTGGTAAGACTGGAAATGAAGGTGGTTATGCTGCGCTGCCGAATGTGCCGGCAGCAGGCCGTTGAAGGTCAGCAGATCGAGCGTCGGCGTAGTGGAGACGCAGGCCGCTCCCAACTGCGAGAACACCGCGCATTTGATGCACTGCTCGCCCTGCGGTAATTTTTGGTCGTGCTGGGTATGGCTGGGCGATCCGCTGAGATGCGACAACGCGTGCCAAGCCGCGCCCTGCTGTGCAAACAGTAGGGCGAAGGCTAAAAAAAAGGCGTAGAGCGTACGTTTTGACATCGGAAGGGGGAATATCGTATCAACCCGAAGGCCGCAAAAGCAAGTTTTTTTAAAATCTTGTGGCCACTTGCTCAGGTTTTATCGACCTCGGGTCGATCCGGCGGCGCGCCTGCATCACATTTTTTACAAGCCAAGTGTTTGCCTTGCTTGTTGATACGGCCCGCTTCGCTCAACACCCAGGAACGCAGAGTCCAGGGCGGGTTGTGGCGCACATGCTGATTGTGTCCGCAGGCCAGCTCTGCCACCCACTCTTGGTGCTGGTCGAGATGAAAGCCGGTGATGGGCTGATCCACGCGCTGATCGCTTTTTAAAAAGGTGGCCGGGCCAAACGTAAGATTATTTCTTCTTGGCCCGAGGGTGCGCTTGATCATACACCTTGGCCAAGTGCTGATAATCCAAATGCGTATACACCTGGGTACTGGAAATATTGGCGTGACCCAGCATTTCTTGCACCGCACGCAAGTCACCGCTGGACTGCAACAGATGCGAAGCGAAAGAATGGCGCAGCATATGCGGATGCACGTGTACGCCTAAACCTAATTTTTTAGCCCAATAGCCCACACGCAAT
>JAYVGG010000099.1:0-4835 GCA_043772475.1 Burkholderiales bacterium | reverse complement strand
CCGTGGATCGAGTGGAGTAGCGGCCACTTCTTTTTCGCATCGAAATTCGCTGGATACACCGCCCACATTTGCACCGGCTCATTGTTCCAGCCCTTCACGGTGAATTCACGCACCTCGCCTAATTTGAAGCGCGCCATCAGTTTTTCGTTAAAGCTTTCTACGGGCACTTCATCTTCAGCGCGCCGCATAAATACGCGCGGCGGTGACGACATATTGTTTCGTACAAACGTAATCACGTCGGGGCCAATATCAAATTCACTGACCGTGCCGCCCTGTGCCACTGCATTTGGTGCGCGTTGAGCGAGCTCCCATTGCCAGACGGAGGTACGCGAATGCTCATCTGCCGTGAAATAAACGGCCGCGCCGTTTGGGTCCCAACGTAGTGGGTGATTGACCTGCCGATCCCAGGTTGTTTTTATCGTGAGCGATTTGGTGGCGCGATCAAAAATGGCAAGCTTGTTATCGTCATCCAAACTACGCCCGAAATTATTCACGAGTAGCGCGATGCGGGTGCCATCGGGGGCGTAGCGCGGGTGATGGTGGTTGGTGCGGCCGCCGACGAGCAAGGTCTTCACCTTGCGCGTTTCAATATCAAGCTCAAGTAGATCAAGGCTTTGATCGCCACGCGCGTCCGCATTCGGGTTGGCGTTAAACGCAATCGTGCGGCCATCGGGCGACAGGTCGTAGTCATGTTGATCGGTGTCGAATGCCGGCAATTGGCGACGGGTGCCGGCAAATAAATCGGTGCAGCGGCCAGAGGCCACATCAATCCTATGCAGATGTGGAACGCGGCCATCCGCTAACCAATGATCCCAATGCCGAATAACCGTGTGCTCCACAACACTCGCCTTGACCTTGTTTTTTTTGTGCGCGTCGAGCCGTGTGGCCTGCATGGCAGCGGTGGTTTCGTCGGGCCACACCCACGAGATGAAAGCAATTTTTTTGCTATTGGCAAACCACTTGATGCCCGAAACACCGGTAGCCAGATTTGAAACGCGCTTAGCTTCACCACCATCAGGCGCGATCACATAAAGCTGCGGCTCACTATCGTCACCACGCTTGGCAACAAAGGCGATCAGCGTGCCATCGGGCGACCATGCGGCTTGACTATCTTTTTCCCCGCAAACCGTGAGCTGGCGCGGCTCGCCACCGAATGTTGAGAGTAGCCAGAGCGAGCTTGTGCCCTTGTTTTCATCCATGTCATAGGACGTCAACGCACAGGCTACTTGCGCGCCATCGGGCGAGAGGCTTAGGCTAGAGGGACGCTTAAGTTTCCAGAGGTCTTCGGCGGTGATTTTCATGGTCGGCAGTGAGTGGGTTGGGGTGAGGCATTAAAGCAGATTTGAAACTCACCCGATGCACAGAACCGGTAGAAAATCTGCGTGCACCGTACGCACCCTGCTATTACTTTACTGACTCAATTATTCCAATTTCACGTTTCAAGAGATCGTTTGCCAGATCAGACAAGGGCACGCCCTTTTTCGTCGCTAATGCGGCAAGATAGGTCTGCACGTCATCGTCTAAATAAACAGGCATGTGCAACTTCACATTCGGCTGATAAAATTTTCCTCTGGTGCCGTTCGAGAAATCTATTTCAGCGGGCATGTCGTCATCATCAGGTATGCGGGTAATGCTTGCATTCATCATGTCACCTTAGCGCGGATCATCAGAATAAAAACGTCGCTCTTGTTTTGTTGCTGGTCGGGCTGAAATAATTCTCACTCGAATGCTATGGCTACTCGTCGCTTGATGCGTGTGTGCAATCGCAAGCAGTGCGCCTTCGGGCGTGTTCCCCAGCGTAAACCAGCGTTCCTCATGTTGGCTGTGTGCGTCGTCAAAAATAGTCAGCGCCAGAGGATCAAAAAAAACATGCGCCGCCTGTTCAAACGTCACACCATGCTTCGTTGCGTTGGTATGAGCCTTCTTTGCGTCCCACTCAAAATTGTAAGCGACATCAGACATGATTCTCATCTTCGGCAACGCGAGTTGAAATGTATCAACGCTGATTACACACCATATTGCTGAGCTTATCACGGAACATTTGTCATGATTGGCGCGGTTCTCCGCTTGTGGCCTAAGTTGCCGCGCGCAGCCCCCGTACATCCACTGCTAAAATCAGCCTATGACAAATCCCATCTGGCGCAACACCCCCACCCTCGCGCAACTCAACGCGCCCTCGCCCACACTCAACACCCACCTCGGCATCGAATTCATCGAAATCGGCCCTGATTTTTTACGTGCGCGGATGCAAGTCGATCAGCGCACGCATCAGCCGATGGGGCTTTTGCACGGCGGCGCATCGGTGGCACTGGCGGAGACGATTGGCAGTGTGGGCGCTTTCCTCACCATTGATATGGCGACCCAAGCCGTCGTCGGCCTTGAGATCAATGCGAACCACGTGCGCGGTGTGCGTGAGGGTTTCGTGATCGCAACGGCTAAGCCAACGCACATCGGCCGCACCACGCAGATTTGGGAAATTCGCATCACCGATGAAGCCGATAAGCTCGTCTGCATTTCGCGCTTTACCGTGGCGGTGCTGGATAAAACGCCCTGAAATCCTCGCTCATCGGCGCACTCTCGCCCTATCGCCACTACTGGGCGCTGCCGGACGTACCGGCCACACTCATCATCACGTTTTTCGCGCGGATGCCCGTGGGCATGATGGGGCTTGCGATGGTGATGTACCTGCGCGAGTCGCTCGGTAGTTTTGAGCTCGCAGGCATTGTGCTCGGGGTTTATTTTGTAGCGATGGCAGCCGCCGCCCCGGTGCAAGGGCGCATCATTGATCGCATAGGGCCCGCGAAACCGCTCGCAATTACCGGCCTCTTGGCACCGCTTTCGTTCGCGATTTTTATTGTCGTGGTATGGGCAAAGTGGCCGATTGGCGCGGTGTTTGGGGCGGTTGTCGCGATGGGCTTATTTTCGCCACCGATCACCGTGCTCACCCGCACCCTATTGCGCCACCGCTTCGCGGGCGACGAAGAGCGCCGCATGGCGTATGCGGTCGATTCGATTTTGATGGAGATTAATTTCACGCTGGGGCCCGCCTTAATCGGCATCGTGCTCGCCTTCGCCAGACCCTTGGTGGCGGTGATTGTGGCGTGGGTAGCGCTGGCGTTATCCATCGTCGCTTTCATGCGAACCCCCGCGCTTAAATACTGGCGGCAAGAGCCTGCTGGCGAGCGCCATCTGTTGGGCCCGCTCACCGATGCACGCTTGGTGCTGGTGTTTTTTCTAGCCATGGGGCTCACCACCGCGTGCGGCGCGCTGGAAGTGGGCTACCCCGCGTACACCACCGCGATGGGATCCCCCGCGTATGCCGGGCTATTGCTGGCGCTCAATTCACTGGGGAGTGCGGTCGGCGGCGCGGTTTTTGGCGTGGTGCGATTACGGTTTTCACTAGAAAAACAATTCGCCATGCTGCTGGCCGCGTTTGGCGCACTGCTATTTTTGCATCTGGCCGTCGATGCGATTCCACTTTTTGCCATCGTCGCGTTTTTCGCAGGCTGCGCGATTTCGCCCGCCTTTGCCGCACAGTCCCTACTGGTCTCGCGCCTAGCCCCCGCGCGCTACGCGACCGAGGCGTTTACGTGGGCGAGTACGTTTATTGTCAGCGGGCTTGGGGCGGGCATGGCGCTGGCGGGCTTACTCACCGAGCAGGTGCATGTGAAGGCACCCTTTGTGGCGGGGGGCGTGTTGATGTTGGGGTGTGGGGTGGCGGCGTTGTTTTTGCGGGGTGGGGAAGTTGAGGCCTAGGTGGCAGCGGTGGCTCAAATTGACCACGTACCGACGACCTACAAAAGCACCCACAGGCTGCGTGACGTGGCACCCACGACGGTCTGCCACGCAATGCGCTGGTCGAGCGTGACCAATCGTTGAACAGTACGACGCTCATGCCCCCGCATCATCAAGCAGGCGATAAACCTGCTCGCTCGTCACCATCACGCAGCACTCGGGCAGCAATGCGATGCCGTTGCGGATTTTTGGTTGCAAAGTAGCAGGAGCGCCAGCGCCAGATTCTGTGCTGGCGCGCGTTTGTTGCTGCCCACGCCGCGCCCATTCGGACAAAACCGCACCCACGCTGCTATGTGCCTCTTTGGCAATGGCTTTGGCGGCAAAAAAATACGTCGTCTTCGACATTTACGGTTGTTCGCATGATTCATCCGAATGATGATTGATGATTATCATCATATTTTACTTGAAATTCTATTCAGCAAATCCCGCGCCAAATTATTCGGCCATCCACCAAAACTCCGCACCAGTATTGATTTTCCAGCGGGCCTACGGCTTACAAATTGTTATTCCGAGCGCAGCCGAGGGATGACAGGTTTTATGTCTGCGTGATTGCGATTGGTGCGCGCAACACAGCGGCGCACTACGCGCGAGGCCGCTTCGCAAAACTCAGCGCCACTATTTCATCCTAGCCAGCGCAAGGTCAACAATACGCGCTTGCATGTTGCCACAATGATTGATTGTAAAAAACAGCAATCTCTCCAAACCCCAATAACCACGCCACTTTCCAGCCGCTAAGCCTTCACGCCAAGCCGCCAAAGTGAAGTCACCTCCGCCGCCCTTGCGGCGTGCAGTGGGTCGGTCGAGTCTGCCACGCGCGGGTGCGTGGGTTTTACGTCAGCGCGCTCAATCACCATCAAGCCGCCCGCCTCGATGTAGCCCATCAGCTCAGCACGCGTGCGTAGGCCTAAATGCTCGGCGATGTCGGAGAGGATTAGCCAGCCCTCGCCACCCGGCTCTAAATGCGAAGCAAGCCCTGCGATAAAGCCGCGCAACATGCGCGACTCCGGGTCATAAATCGCGCTCTCGAGCGACGAGCTCGG
>JAYVGG010000098.1:0-2386 GCA_043772475.1 Burkholderiales bacterium | reverse complement strand
GGAACAATACCGTCTGCACTGCCGTGCGCGATCAGCACCGGGCATTGAATCAACTTCATGCGCGCTAGGTTTTCAAAGCGTTGGCTAATCATGCCGTCGAACGCAAACATGCCCCACTTCATGCGCTTCGCCATTTCTGGCACCGAGGTAAAGGTGCCCTCGAGCACTGCACCGGCGACGTCTGGCATCGTCACGGCAATGTGGCTTGCCACGCCACCGCCTAGCGAGTGGCCGACAACGTAGCGTTTTGCGTTTGGTGCCAACGTGGCTAAGGTCGCCCACGCGGCTTCGGCATCGTCGTAGGCTGATTTTTCGCTCGGTGTGCGCGCACTTGATTTGCCAAAGCCGCGATAGTCAATCGCCAAAACTGAAAAGCCCAGCTTCGACCATTGCGAAATCTGCCGCACGTTGCCGGTTAAATCCCAACGCGCCCCATGCAAAAAAAGCAGCGCCGGTGCATGGGCTTCTGCCGCCGGCATCCACCAGCCGTGGATTTTTTCGGCTTCGGCACCGACCGTTATCCACTCCTCACGCGCGCCTGCCGGTAGGCCCTGAAAGCCGCGCCAGGTGGTGTGATTGGGATTAAATATCCACTCGCCTTGCTTGGTATCTAGGTACGCACAGCCACCACCGACAAGAACGCTTGCGAGAACCGCAACAGAAAATACTAAGCGGCGCAAAAACAGAAAAGGCCGCATCGTTAAACCTTGAACGGCATGTCGGTTAAGCGCTTACCGGTGAGTGCAAAGACGGCATTGGCGACGGCGGGTGCGATGGGTGGCGTACCCGGCTCACCTACCCCAGTTGGCTTGGCGCTCGATGGCACGATGTGGGTTTCAATGCGCGGCATCTCGGCCATACGCAGCACCGGGTAATCATGAAAGTTAGATTGCTCCACCACGCCATCTTTCAACGTTACCTTGCCGTAGAGTGCGGCCGAGAGCCCGTAAACAATCGCGCTCTCAATTTGCGCGCTAATACCGAGTGGGTTCACGGCGATGCCGCAATCAATCGCGGCCACCACGCGGTGGACTTTGATTTCGCCATTGGTGACCGAGACTTCCGCAACCTCCGCCACCACCGAGCCGAACGACTCATGTACCGCAATGCCGCGCGCGCGGCCCGCCGGCAGTGCGCCACCCCAGCCAGATTTTTCTGCGGCGAGATTAAGCACCGCCAGCACACGCGGATGCTTTTGCAAATACGCGCGACGAAATTCGAGCGGGTCGCGCCCGGCTGATTTCGCGAGCGCATCCATCATGGATTCCATCACGAATGCCGTGTGCGTATGCCCCACCGAGCGCCACCACAGCACCGGCACGCCGCTTTTCGGCGTGTGCAGCGTGGCACGCAGCGCGGGGATGTCGTAGGGGGTGTCACGCACGCCCTCAACGCTGGTGGCATCAATGCCCTCTTTCACCAAGAACCCTTCAAACGGTGTACCCGCAATAATCGATTGGCCGACGAGGGTGTGATCCCAGGCGGCGATTTTTCCGGCGCTATCGACTGCCGCTTCAACACGATGCACGAACATCGGCCGGTAGTAGCCGCCTTTGATGTCATCTTCACGGGTCCAGATTGTTTTCACCGGCACCTTGGTGCGCTTGGCGATTTCTACGGCTTCGATCACGTAGTCGGTTGCGGGGTTGGCGCGACGGCCAAAGCCACCACCGGCTAGCATGGTGTTGAGTTTCACGTTTTCAGGCTTCACACCCGCTACTTTTGCGGCCGCACCAGCATCCATGGTTTGAAACTGGGAGCCTAGCCAAAGCTCGCAAGTCTCACCCTCGATACGCACCGTGCAGTTCACGGGCTCCATCGGCGCGTGCGCTAAAAAGGGCACTTCAAATTCGTGCGTGATTTTGTTGGCCGCCGTAGCCAACATGCCCACATCGCCCGCCCTTGCTGGTGTTCCGGCTGTTTTGGCGAGATCGTGATACTGCTTTTGCATCGTGGCGGTATCGGCTTTCGAGCCGCTCGCCAAATCCCATTCCACCTTGAGTGCATCACGGCCTTTTTTCACCGCCCAAAAACTTTTGCCGACGACCGCAACCCCATTGGCCACTTCCACCACATGCGTCACACCCGACATGGCCTTCACCGCATCGGCCGCAAAACTTTTCACCTTCGCGCCAAAAATCGGCGGGTGCGCGACGAGCGCCACATGCAGATTCGGCACATCTTTGGCCGTCACATCCAAGCCAAATTTTGCACTACCGTTGATTTTGGCGGGCGCATCCAGGCGACGCGTGGGTTTCCCAATGAGCTTAAAATCTTTTTCCGCTTTGAGCGTAACAGTCGCAGGCTTCGTTAATTTCTCAGCCGCGTCGGTCAAGCTGCCGTAATCAGCACGCTGCCCAGAAGGCCCAAACACCGCGCCGTTATT
>JAYVGG010000097.1:0-2689 GCA_043772475.1 Burkholderiales bacterium | reverse complement strand
CACGAACATCAGCAACGGTGCGAAGCAGCCGATCGTTTAGTAGGCGCTCATGAATAGCCACTTCAGTATCCAAACGACACCAGCGCGGCAGGCTGCGCGTATGCGGCGGTGTCGTCTGGCTGGCCACCACCGTATGGGCACGTTCGATTACAGCGAGTGAAACGCATGCACAACAGCGCAACGATAGTGTCGAGAATGTTTTCATGGATTTCTCCTAATGGAAAGTTAATGGCGATACTCGTGGGCCCTTACCCTACCCAGTAATTTCCCCCGAACCCAAAAAAGGTTCAACGAGCTGATGAACTTTTCGAGATTGGCGAGCGATGTCCATCTTGATCATGAATATTTCATAAACACGACCGGCGTAATGATTCCATGTGGGGTGGGCACGTCGTTTGTGGCCAAGCGGCAACGGCTAAACTGAAGTTGCCCCCTGATAATCGTCGTTAAACGCTGGAAATCCGCGTGAAATAAGCCGAATTGAGGGTATTTTTGGCCTCGATGTGTAGTCATGTAATTGATGGGAAAGTGCTTGCATATCTGGTTTGTTGTGGTACGATGTGGCCATGCATATCGACATTGTGCCGAATCGCAATTCCACTCCTGCAATCCTCTTGCGCGAATCGTATCGCGTCGGCAAGCAAGTCAAGAAGCGCACGCTGGCGAACTTATCCAGCCTCTCGATGCAGCAGATCGAGGCGATTCGCGCCGCGCTACGCGGTGAGCAATGGGGTCCGCTCGCGAGCAGCTTGGAGGTGACGGCCTCGCAACCGCATGGTGCGGTGCAGGCCGTGAGTGTAGCCATGCAACGTTTGGGATTCGCTTCGTTGATCAGCGCCAAGCCTTGCCGTGAGCGGGATCGGGTGCTGGCGATGGTGGCCTCACGGATCGTCGCGCCGCAGACTAAGTTGGCAACGACACGCTGGTGGCACACCAGCACCCTGGCTGATCAGTTTGACGTCGCGACGGCCGATGAGCAGGATCTGTATGCCGCGATGGACTGGCTGCTCGCGCGCCAGAATACGATCCAGAAGAAGCTCGCGGCGCGCCACCTGAGTGCCGGGGGTCTGGTGCTCTACGACCTGTCCTCCAGCTACTTCGAGGGCAACACCTGCCCGCTGGCCAAGCGCGGCTACAGCCGTGATGGCAAGCACGGCATGCTGCAAGTCAATTACGGTTTGCTCACTGACGCTCGGGGCTGTCCGGTGGCGGTGTCGGTGCATGAAGGCAACACTTCGGATAGCACGACCTTCCTGCCCGAAGTGCGGCGCCTGCGCACAACCTTTGGCGTCGAACACATGGTGATGGTCGGTGACCGGGGAATGATCTCGCAACAGGCCATCGACGAGATGCGTGATAACGACGCTATCGGCTGGATCACGGCGCTCAAGAGTGCTTCGATTCGTTCGCTGATCGAACAGGACCGGTTACAGCTCGGACTCTTTGATGAGCGCAATCTGGTTGAGCTGAGTTCGCCGGACTATCCAGGCGAACGCCTGGTGGCCGGTCGCAATCCGGAACTGGCCAAGCTGCGCGCACACAAGCGCGAAGCGTTGCTGGCTGCCACGCAGAAGAACCTCGAACCGATCAAGGCCAGGGTGGCCGCCGGCAAACTCGTGGGAATGGATGTGATCGGGGTGCGCGTCGGCAAGGTCATCAACCAGTACAAGGTCGCCAAACACTTTGAGCTCGTCATCGGTGAGAAGACCTTCTCATTCCAGCGCAAGCCGGACAGCATCGCCACGGAGACGGCGCTGGATGGCATCTACATCATTCGCACCTCGGTGCCCACCACGCAGATGGACGCGGCGGATTGTGTGCGCAACTACAAGTCGCTAGCCAACCTCGAGCGCGCCTTCCGTTCGATCAAGACCGTCGACCTGAAGGTGCGTCCCATTCATCACCGTCTGGCCGACCGGGTACGCGCCCACATCTTCCTGTGCATGCTCGCCTATTACGTCGAATGGCCTATGCGCGAGGCGTGGCGCGAATTGATGTTTGCCGATACCGAGCAGCAGGCCAAGGCCACCCGCGACCCCGTCGCACCGGCCAAGCGCTCACGATCTGCACAACTCAAGGCCGCCCGTCACACGCTCGATGACGGCACTCCCGCACACAGTTTCTCGACCCTCATGGCGGAACTCTCCACCCTCGTGCGCAATACCTGCCGTACGCCCCACGCCGGCGACGACGCCCCAACCTTTACCGTGCTGACCACCCCCAACCCAACGCAACATCGCGCACTCGAACTCGTCAAGCAGATCCGCATGTAGTCAGTCAGCGGAACCTCGCTCTTGAACTAAATGATTGAGCTTCAACCAAAACTCGTCCGTTGCTCAAGGCAACTTCAGGCTAACCTTCGCGACGAAACTCGCCGTCGATCACGCGGTCATCGTGGCCCGCCTTCGCCGGCGCCACACGGCCTTGGGGGATAAGAATAAGCGCCAATGCGATAAAGTCGCTGATGACACCGGGGAAGATAAACAAAAATCCGGCGATCAAAATTCGTCCGCTGCCAAGCAATGCGGGAATATTCGAGCCGCCCATGCGCAGCACCGTCGCGAGTTCGCGCACCATGGCAAAACGCGCTTCTTTAATCAACGCCATGCCGGTCATAATGCTCATGCCCAGCCATACCGCGAGCCACCAGCCGATGTGATGCCCGATCTTTGCGAGCAAATACATTTCG
>JAYVGG010000096.1:0-3282 GCA_043772475.1 Burkholderiales bacterium | reverse complement strand
AATCCAAGGAGGCCGTATACGCACGCCTAAGGCGCGGCGCTTGGCGGGAGCTGGGTCACGTCGAGACGGCCTTACGGCGCGCCCAGCTTAGCGCGCTCGCAACCGTGATTAGCGCCTGGCAGGCTCGCGAGCCCGACACCGATACCGCCCTCTTTGGTCACGCCTTAGCGTGGACCGAGACTGAGCTTTCCACCATGCCGCCGGCGGCCCTCGAGCTCGAGGGCAGCGCCAAGGTAGAGTCCGATTCCGAAAGTGCTGCGGTCAGCGAGGGGGCTGCACGCAAGTTCGCCGAAGAGGTGGTCTGGCAGGAGTTGTCGATCTCCCTCATGGTGGTGCCGGATCTCGACGACGCCGATCTACCCGACGCGTTTCAGGAAGCCTACAGCGGGCACGCACCCGGCATAACAGGCTGGTACGAGCATTTTCTAGCGCAAACAAGCGCAGCACTTGCCGCCGACGAAAAATTTAAGCAAGAATTACTAAGCGGCTTCGGCGTGGCCGATGCTGGTGAGACCGATGCAATCTCAGCCGCCGTGGCGCGTTTCGCAAGCCCCACCTCGCAAGCCACCAAGCCACTCGCGGCCACCTTGGCGAGCACGGCAGCGGCCTTGGCGGCGGCATCCACCACGGCCAGCGCAAGCGACACGCCCGACGACTACGACACCACCATGGAAGCGCTCATGCAGCGCGTATGGTCGAGTTCGCCCGCCACACGCGGGATGCCGCGCCCGGTCATGCGAACGTTTTTGGCCGAGCTCGCCACGCTCGATCTGGCGGATGACCAAATTCCGCCGCTTGTAGAAAAAAAATTGATGGAGTACCAATCTCTGGGTAAACGCTGGGCGACGCCAGTCGATACCAGTACTGAAGCGGGCGGCATCTGGAGCAGCGCACGCCAGCTGGCGCGAGAAAGCCTCGATGCAGGCGATTTTGCCGGCGCCCACTACGCCTTTGCCGATGCCAGTGAAACCCTCTCACGACTCGCCACACGAAACCCGCGTATCGAAGCCGAAGTATTGGGCGAAGAGGCGAATGCGCTCAAGCTAAGCTGGGCCTATCACGAATCCGCCACGAGGCTAAAAATGGCCGCCGAGCGGGTGGGCGCCGAGCCAGCCGCATCGGCAAGATGGTGGCAGCGCGCGGCCGAGGTATTGTTCGTCCAAGGTAAAGAGTTTGTCGATAACGGCGCACTCAAATATGCCATCACGATCTGGCGTTCACGCCTAGCCGCGAGCTCGCGCGAAACGGCACCGCTCGACTGGGCTGCCACGCAAAACCATTTGGGCAACGCGTTAAAGTGCTTGGGCGAAAACGAAAATAGCAAAGCCCGTCTCGAAGAGGCGGTAGGCGCATATCGCGAGGCGCTGCAAGGCTCGACGCGTGAGCGCGCACCGCTTGATTGGGCGACGACACAGCATAATTTGGGCAATGCCTTGTTGGTGTTGGGCGAGCTCGAAAACAACACCGCGCGCCTACACGAGGCGATCAACGCACAGCGCGAGGCCTTGCAGGAGTACACGCATGATCGCTCCCCCGCACCGTGGGCCATGACGCAAATTTGCCTCGGCAATGCGCTCAAGGCGCTAGGCGACGCTGAAAATAGCGGCCCACGATTTATTGAAGCCGTTGATGCCTTCACGTTGGCGCTGCAAGAGTATTCGCGTGAACACGCGCCGATGCAGTGGGCCATGACACAAAACAATCTCGGCAGCGCCCTACTCGCACTCGGGAAGTGTGAAAACTCCACCGCGCGGTTTGACGAAGCTGAGGTGGCCTACCGGGCCGCGCTCACCGAGCGTACCCGCTTACGCTCGCCGATGCAGTGGGCGATGACACTCAATAATTTAGGCAATGTACTGCTCGCGCGCGGCCGAAGCGAAGCGGACTCCGACAGGCTTTCTGAGGCCGAAACCGCATTCCGCGATGCGCTCACCGAGCGCACCCGCGAGCGCGCCCCGATGCAATGGGCGATGACGCAAAATAATCTGGGGAATGCCCTCCTTGCACTGGGCAAACGTGAAAACAGCAGCAAGCGTTTCGCGGCCGCAGCGGCGGCCTATCGCGATGCGCTGAAAGAGCGCACGGCAGAGCGCGCCGCGATGCAATGGGCGATGACACAAAACAACCTCGCCAACGCCCTTTGCTCATGGTTTGCCCTCACATCCGAGCCACGATTACTTGATGACGCACTCACAGCCGTTGACGGTGCCAAAGAGATTTTGCAAACATCGCCCCATTATTTGGGTATTGCCAATCGGGTACGCGAGCGCATCGTGGCACTGCAGGCATAGCCGGAAACCCGCGCCAGATATAGGGATTCGGCTATATAGGGATTCGGCTATATAGGGTTTCAGCTATATAGGGTTTCGGCTAATTAGCGCGCCTACTTGGCATTGTTTTGCGAAAAAAAATCACACCGTCGGTGTGATTTTTTTTGGTGCCCTCGACACGAATCGAACGTGTGACCCTCCCCTTAGGAGGGGGATGCTCTATCCACTGAGCTACGAGGGCGATGCGCTGGGAACGAATTTTACGCGTAAATCGCGCGGCAATCGTCCGCAACGCGCGCCGTAAAACTGTCTAGCGATCTACCCGGCGCAGCGACGAAAGCTGATCGTTCAACCCGCCAAGCGACGCATATTGCCCGGGGCCAAATACCGCGCAACGCCCGCCGTAGCGTGCATCGGTACAAAGCTGCCACTGGCCGGTGTAGATAACGAGCGACGACGCGATATCGTTAAAACCTTGCTGATTAAGGTCAATCGAATCGGCGTTAATGGCCACTCTGCGGCCGCCATAGCCGTCGTTCTCGAAAAGCTCAAGCATCGGGCTCGGTGCTGCCTGTGATTGCCCCGCGCCACCGACCCCTGCACCTTCACGACCTCGTCTGCCGCTACCCGCAACCAAGCGTGCTGAGCTCACATTACGCACAACCACGGGGTCTAACCGGCTATGAAGGCCGGGCCGCAAGACCTGACACTGCCCACGGAAATGGCTATCCGCACAAACCTCCCAGTGCCCGCTTTCCACCACGGCGGAGAGAGCCTGGTCGTTAAATCCGGTTGGCTGCAAATCGACCGTGTTCTGGGTAAATGCGATATTGCGCCCCACGAAGCCATCTGCATCGTAGAGCACAAGACGGCCCGTAAGCGCTGGCCCAGAGGCAGCCCCACCGTCGTAGCCGCCAATCACGTAGGGGGACGGTACCGGTGTGCCCGTGCTCACCGCCGCTGATGTCATGCGGGCGGATGAAACATTGCGCGCCATCCCGTAGCCGAGATC
>JAYVGG010000095.1:0-2194 GCA_043772475.1 Burkholderiales bacterium | reverse complement strand
CAGGCGCTTGGTAAATCGCCACGCACGATTTTTCGTGAATGGGAAAAAGCGCGCCTGATACTCCTCACGCAATTGGGCGGGGCAAGGTGAAACCCGCTGACCTAGCCGAATGGGCAGTCATGTCCAAACTCCTCGATGAAGCCATCGACCTACCGAACGCGGAGCGCGGCGCGTGGCTTGAACGCCTGACGCCCGAACACGCGCACCTCAAACCACACTTGGCCGAACTCCTTGCGGCAAGCGCCTTAAGCGACACCTCAATCCCCGCGATGCCGCACTACACGGGGGATTCCACGATGACCGGCGGCGGTTTCAAAGCAGGCCAACGCATCGGCACCTACACCCTCATACGCCCAATCGGCAAGGGCGGCATGGGTAGCGTGTGGCTTGCGGAGGCATCCGAAAGTGCGGTGAAACTACCGGTCGCCATCAAACTCCCGCACGTGAGCACGCTCACCAATGCTGGCTACCTGCGCGAGCGCTTTGCGCGTGAGCGGGTGATCCTGGCGGCGTTGAATCACCCCAACATTGCCCGCCTGCATGAAGCTGGCGTGACCATCGAGGGGCAGCCGTTTTTGGCGCTGGAATACATCGATGGCGAAACTATCCTGACCCACTGCAACAATGCGCGCATGTCGATCAGCGGGCGCTTAGCACTCTTTGTGCAGGTGCAAAAAGCGTTGCAATACGCGCACGCAAATCTCATCATCCACCGTGACTTGAAACCTTCCAATATCATCATCACGCGCACGGGGGAGGTGAAGCTGCTCGACTTCGGAATCGCCAAATTACTCGATACCGAGTCCCAAGCCGCCGAAGAAACCGCGCTGACACAGATGGGGGGCCGTGCGATGACGCCGGATTACGCTTCGCCTGAGCAGATTCGCGGCGAAAGCCTCACCACGGCAAGCGACGTGTACTCATCTGGTGTGCTGCTCTACGAACTCTTAACCGGTAAACGCCCCTACAAACTCAAGCGCGGTAGCCGCGCTGAGCTTGAAGAAGCGATCCTAACAAGCGACATCTCGCGCCCCAGCACGATGGTGGGCGATGACTTTGCGACCGAAACCAATAACTCGCCAAACCGCCTGAAACGCACGCTGGCTGGCGATCTTGACACGATTGTGATCAAGGCGCTGAAGAAAAATGCGGACGCGCGCTACCCATCGGCGCAGGCGTTGCAGAACGATATTGAGCGTTATCTCAACGGCCAGCCGGTGTTGGCGCAGGCGGATAGCGTGATGTACCGGATGAAGAAATTCTTCGCGCGCAATCGGCTGGTGACGGCGGCGACGGCGAGTGTGTTTTTTGCGCTGACGGCGGGGTTGGGGGTGGCGATTTGGCAGGCGGGGGCGGCGAAGGAGCAGGCGAAAATCGCCAAGCAAGAAGCCGCGCGTGCGGAGGCGGTGAAGAAATTCTTGGTCTCGCTCCTTGATCGTAATTCACGCTTTGAGAAAGACCCGGCTGCGGCGCGGGCGATGAGTGTGCAGGATTTGCTGGAAAAAGAGGCTGTACCGCGACTACAGTCCTCGTTTGACGACCAACCTGCGATCAAAGTGGAGCTACTAGCGAGTGTCGCAAAGCTGTTGCTGGACTTGGGGAAGCATAAAGAGAGTCTTGCGCTCTGGCGAAAGGCAGATGAACTTGCCCTGCGTACCGCAGACATTGATAACACGACACGCATCGAAGTCATGTTGGGACGCACACATCTCGCGCGGGGAACCGGAGCCATTAGCGAGGCCGATTCGACATCAGGCCGCCTCGTGGCAGCCGCTGAAAAACTTGGCGATGCGCAGGGCGCACTTCGCGTAAGTTCGTATATTGCTGCAATCGGGCGTTCGACCCCCGAACATGAGAAACAAGAAAAACGGGCGCTAGACGAGCTTGAGCAATTGGAAGCGCGTGACCCTACGAACAAGCAACTTTTCGAAAATTACTATCGGATTGCACGTTATTACGGACAGCTTCCTGATTGGCCAAAGACGATTCATTTTTCCCGCCGCGCAATCGCGGCCAGTGAGAAAACAGGACACCCAGACTTCACGGGATACGCGTTCGCGCAGGAGACACTGGCCAAGGCGCTTGGTTCTGTCGGTGAAGTGCGTGAGAGTTTGGTCTGGTATGAACGCGCGCTGCACGCCCTTGAAAATAGCACCGGAAAAACGTCGCGATGGCGGGAAACCCACGCCTACCT
>JAYVGG010000094.1:0-3117 GCA_043772475.1 Burkholderiales bacterium | reverse complement strand
GCCTGCGCGGGGACGTAGGCCTGGCTCTGTGCAACGGCGGCGGGCTGGCTGGGCGCGGCACCGGTAGCCGGCACCTGGGTCGGTACGCTATGCGATAGCTCAAGCTCGATGGTGGCACCGGGCTGTTGGGTTAACTCAACTTCATGCCGACGGCCGCCGTATTCATAAATAACTTTGTAGGCGACCGTGCGGGTTTCGGTGCCGTTTTCCATGCGGCAGGTTTGCTTGCCGGCGGCGGTGGCGGTGCAGACCGAGCGCGGCTCGGTGACTTGCGAGGTAATGGGGGTGCTGGAAATAACTTTGCCGACGACTTGCGCGCTGGCGATGCCAGAGGACAGGGCGGCGGCGGTGGCGGCAAAGCCTACGCTAAGCAAGAGTAATTTTTTCATCATCATTCCCTTTCACGTTTCAAAGTTTGTTTATAGCGCTCGTGGGCGCAAGGTTACCGGCAAGCCAAAGCTACACCCGACTAACGCGCCGGATGACAAACGGAGTACAGTGGGGATAAAAAATAACAGAAGTGCCGAAACGCCGCGCCAATGCTAGTGTTTGGCCGGTTTAAGCGTTTTGAAAAGCGGCTATTTTTTCTTTGGCGCGGGCTTGCTCGGGGCGGCGTTGGCGGGTGTTTTGGTGGCTGCTGGCTTGGCGGTGAGCGCGATATCGAGCTGTTCATTCACCGCTTTCTCAATCGGCGCTTTCATCATCTTGAGCAAAAAGCCGAGTGTGATTTCGAGCTTCAAATCGGTTTCCGAGACCGCGAGCGTGCCGTTTACGCCGGAGCGTGAAAACTGAAACAGGTTGCCCTTCCAATCGCCTGTGAGCTCAAATTTTTCTTCGAGTCGCGCCGCCATTTTGTCAGCGGCCGTGCGCGCAGCCTTGAGGCCGAGCGTGTGTACACGATGAACGTTAATATCTGCCATGTTGTGATCCCCTTATTCGTAACGTAATGCTTCAACCGGCTTTAAGGCCGATGCGCGCTTAGCCGGATAAAAGCCAAAAAATATCCCAATCGCGGCCGAAAACGTAAAAGCGATCACGATGCCGGAAGTCGATATGCCAACGTCAAAAGGTGAAAATTTTGTCACCGCAACACTACCCGCGTAGGCCATCGCCACACCAAGCGCACCGCCACACACACAGATCACAATCGCCTCGGTCAAAAATTGCAGCAGCACATCGCGCCGCTTGGCCCCCAGCGCCATACGAATACCAATCTCACGCGTGCGCTCCGTCACCGAGACGAGCATGATATTCATAATGCCAATGCCGCCCACCAGTAACGAGATCGAGCCGATGGCGCCGAGCAGCAGCGTGAGAGCCGTGCCAATGCCCTGCGCCTGCTCGGCGATGCTGGCTAAATCGCGGATGGTGAAATCATCTTCCTGCTCTTCACGCAGGCGGTGGCGTACACGGAGTAGCTGCGTTGCGTCATACACGGCATCTTGTACCTGCCCAGCACTCGCAGCGGAGGCCAATGCATAGTGAATACTGCCCGGCTGCCCGTAGCGGATCAACTGCTGGCGTGCGGCAGTGATGGGCACCAACACCACATCGTCTTGATCGCCGCCACCCAGATCGCTACCTTTTGAGCCGAGCACGCCAATGACTTCAAAGGGCCGATTACGAATGCGAATCGGTTGCCCAATCGGGTCCGCTTCGCCGTATAAATTACTCGCCACCGTGCGGCCGATTACCGCGACGCGCGAGGCTGATCGCAATTCCACATCACCAAAGAGCGCGCCCGCATCGGCTTCCATGTCTTTGACGGTGAAAAAATCTGGGGTGACCCCCATCACGTTGGAGTTCCAATTGGTCGTGCCACTCGCAACCTGAAACGGCTGCTGGATGATCGGGGCGACGGCGCTAAACGAGGGGAGCTCACTAATCGCCACCGTGTCGGCTTGCGTCAGCGTCTGCACCACGCCACGCCCAGCGCGCACGCCGTTTGAGGTGGATGAGCCGGGGAAAATCACCATCATGTTCGAGCCCATGGCGGCGATGCGGCGATTGATGTCACCACTGACTGATTCACCGATGGCGAGCATCAGTACGACCGCCCCCACGCCGATGATGATGCCGAGCATGGTGAGCCCGGCGCGTAGGCGATTCATGCTCATCGCGCGGAACGCTTCTAGGCAGACTTGGAAGAAATTCATAACGGCACCTCGATCAATCGCCCCAAACAGCGCGCCAATACTAGTGTTTTCATAAATGCGCCTCTGCCACCGGGCCATCGTAAAACACGTGTCCGTCTTTGAGACGAATCAATCGCTGTGCGTATTTGGCCACGTCCGGCTCGTGCGTGACGATCAGTACACTCATGCCGGTTTCGGCGTTGAGCTTGGTAAAAAGCTCCATGATTTCGCGGCTCGTGGTGGTATCGAGATTGCCGGTCGGCTCGTCGGCCAAGATGAGCGGCGGGTCGCAGACGAGTGCGCGTGAAATCGCCACGCGCTGCTGCTGGCCGCCTGAGATTTGGTTTGGTAATCGCTTGGTGAATTCGCCTAGCCCCGTCTGCGTGAGGCGGATGGTGGCGCGTTTACGCGCCTCGCGCATGGAGACACCCGCGTACAGGAGCGGCAGCGCCACGTTGTCCACCAAGGGCATGCGCTTTAATAAATTGAATCCTTGAAACACAAAGCCAATAGTCTCGTTGCGGATTTTTGCGAGCTCGTTATCGTTGAGCTTACCGACTTCTTTACCGTTCAAAATAAAGCTGCCTGATGTCGGCGTATCGAGGCAACCCAAGATATTCATGAGCGTCGATTTACCCGAGCCCGATTGCCCCATGATGGCGACAAACTCGCCGCGCTTGATGTTGATATTGATACCGTGCAAAACCGGTGTCTCGATATCGGAGGAAAAATAGCTTTTCTTAATATCAGTAAGCGAGATGAGCGCGGTTTCGGCGGCGGATTTGGGTACGGCATTCATGGCTTACTTTTTCGCGTTCTTATCAAATAAATCGCGGATCACGAGCTCGTCACCCGCACTGACTTCGCCCGACGTAAGCTCGGTGTGCTGATTGCTGGCAACACCGGTGCGGACTTGTATCGGCACCAATTCGTTTTTTGCGCTCACCTTATAGACCGTGCCAAGCCCCCGGCGCGAGGCGCG
>JAYVGG010000093.1:0-4791 GCA_043772475.1 Burkholderiales bacterium | reverse complement strand
GGCAGTGCCATTCGCGCTAAGCATGAAGCCCTCCGCGCGCGTGCTTGCTGCCGGCGCGCCAGTCGAATACGACTTAGCCAAAATCGAGCCAGGCCAAATGGTGACGGTTGAATATCGCGGTGCCCCGCACTGGATCATTCGCCGCACGCCAGACATGATCGCGCAATTAGCCAAGAACGATGCCCTGCTTGCCGATCCGGCCTCTGCCGATTCGCAGCAGCCCGCATTTGCGAAAAATCCGCATCGCTCGGCCAACGCGGATGTGCTGGTGCTCAAGGGCGTATGTACGCATCTGGGCTGCTCGCCAACGTTGCGAAAAGAAATTGCGCCGGCTGATTTAGGCGCAGATTGGCCGGGTGGTTTTTTCTGCCCGTGTCACCAATCAAAATTCGATATGGCCGGACGCGTTTTTAAGGGCCAGCCCGCGCCAAAAAATTTGATCGTCACGGCCTACAAAATCACCGGCACCCAGCTTGTGATTGATGCCGACATTAAAGGAGCATAAGCATGGCAAATGCAGTTAAAGCGGCCATTTCCCCACCTATTGCAGGCCCGTTAGGCCAAGCGGTGGTATGGGTAGATCGGCGATTCCCGTTGGTATCGTTGTGGAAAAGCCAACTCGCTGATTACTACGCACCCAAGAATTTTAATTTTTGGTACTACTTCGGCTCTCTCGCGATGCTGGTATTGGTGATGCAAATTCTCACCGGTATTTTCCTCACCATGAATTACAAGCCCGATGCGGCCACGGCCTTTGCCTCCGTCGAGCTTTCGATCATGCGTGATGTGCGCTGGGGCTGGCTGATTCGCTATATGCACTCCACGGGTGCCTCGATGTTCTTCATCGTGGTCTACCTGCACATGATGCGCGGCCTCATGTATGGCTCGTATCGCAAGCCGCGTGAGCTTATTTGGATTCTTGGCGTGATGATTTACTTGGCACTAATGGCCGAAGCGTTTTTCGGCTACCTCCTCCCGTGGGGCCAGATGTCTGGCTGGGGTGCTCAGGTGATTATCAATTTGTTCGGCGCGATTCCCTTTATCGGCGAGGAAATTTCGGTGTGGATACGCGGCGATTTTAATATCGGCGACTCCACCTTAAACCGCTTCTTTGCCTTCCACGTGATCGCAATCCCGATGGTCTTGCTAGGCCTCGTCGCCGCCCACGTTGTGGCGCTGCACGAGGTGGGCTCGAATAACCCAGACGGCATCGAAATCACCGATAACATCGACCAAAAAACCGGTAAGCCCATGGATGGTATCCCCTTCCACCCCTACTACACGGTCAAAGATTTGGTTGGCGTGATTGTGTTTCTGGCGATTTTTTCGGCGATTGTTTTCTTCGCCCCCGAGATGGGCGGCTACTTTTTGGAGAAGCCTAATTTCGTTCCCTACGATGCACTGAAAACCCCAGAGCACATCGCCCCGGTTTGGTATTTCACCCCGTTCTACGCGATGTTGCGCGCGGTGCCCTCGTTCTTCGGTTCGCAGTTTTGGGGTGTCGCGGTGATGGGCGGTGCCACGATGATTTTGTTTGCCCTGCCATGGCTTGATCGCGGCACGGTGCGCTCGGTGCGCTATCGCGGCCCGAAATATCGTAAATTTTTGGCCGCTTTTGTCATTAGCTTTTTAGTGTTGGGCTACCTTGGTGTCGTGCCCACCACCGTGTGGGGCCAGATACCAAAGGCATGGCCGCTGATTGGCGGGGTCGATACGGCCACCCTGGTTTCACGCATCCTGACGGCCGTTTACTTCGCCTTCTTTTTGCTGATGCCTTGGTACACTAAAGTTGATAAAGAGCTGCCAGAGCCAACACGAGTTACTTACAAATGAAAAATCTGCTTCGTATCCTTATCGCGGCACCGTTAGCGGCACTTGTCCTATTTGCGGCACCGGCGAGCGCCAGTAGCGATGGTGTGCCGCTTCAATCGGCGCAAATTAATCTTAACGATCAAGCCTCGCTGCAACGCGGGGCCAAAAATTTCGTCAACTACTGCTTGAATTGCCATAACGCGCAGTTCATGCGTTATAGCCATTTGACGCAAATTGGGTTAACAGAAGAGCAAATCAAAGCCAACTTCATGTTTAGCCCGACCGCGAAATTTGGCGACCCGATGGCCTCAGTGCTTGACGTAAAAGATGCCAAGGAATGGCTTGCGGCGGCGCCACCTGACCTAACGCTCATCGCGCGTTCGCGTGGCACCGATTGGCTCTACACGTTTTTGCGAAGCTTCCACCGTGACGATGCCTCGCCGACCGGTTGGAACAATAGCGTCTCGCGTAATGTCGCCATGCCGCACGTGCTGCACGATTTGCAAGGCACCATGGCACTCGAAAAAGTCGGCGAAAAAATGAATCACGGCAAGATGGAGCCCGTGATGAAGCTTGCCACTAATCGCGCTGGCACGATGAATGCAGGCGAGTACGATGCCTTCGTCCGCGACCTTGTGAACTACATGACCTTCATGGCCGAGCCGGCACGCGAGCAACGTATTCGCCTTGGTGTGATTGTGTTGTTGTTTTTGACGCTCGCTTTTTTTATCGCCTTGTTTTTGAATAATGAATACTGGAAAGACGTGAAATAGCGTACTCGCGCAATCATTCTGGCGCGGGCTTTCGCGCCGGCAGAAAACTAGAAAGTAGGTTCGCACCATGATGACACTTTATTCCGGCACCACCTGTCCGTTTAGCCACCGCTGCCGCATTGTGCTCTATGAAAAAGGCATGGATTTTCAGATTCTCGATGTCGATCTGATGAATAAGCCCGAAGACTTGGCCGTGATGAACCCGAACAATCGCACGCCGGTGCTGGTGGAGCGTGATTTGATTTTGTACGAGTCCAACATCATCAACGAATACATTGATGAGCGTTTTCCCCATCCGCAGCTCATGCCTGCTGACCCCGTCATGCGCGCGCGTGCGAGGCTCATCTTGCATCGCATGGAGCATGAAGTGTTTAACCACGTCGATACACTGGAGCGTGGTAAATCGGCGGCGTATGACAAAGCGCGGCTCTACATTCGCGAAAACTTGATTCAGCTTGCGCCTATTTTTGTGAAGCAAAAGCACATGTTGGGCGATGATTTCTCGATGCTCGATGTGGCGATTGCGCCGCTATTGTGGAGACTTGAGCAGTACCAAGTTGATCTGCCCAAAACGGCTGCTCCCCTACTCAAATACGCCGAGCGTTTATTTTCACGCCAAGCGTTCATCGACTCGATGACCGCGTCCGAAAAAGCGATGCGTAAGTAAAAGTGAAGACCGCCGCGAGGCGGTCTTTGCCAATATGAGCCCAGAAATATCTAGTAAGTCCTACCTCATCCGTGCCATTGTCGAGTGGTGCGCGGATGCCGGCCACACGCCCTACGCCAGCGTGCGTGTGGATGCAAACGTGCGGGTGCCGATGGAGTTTGTCAAAAACGGCGAGATTGTCCTCTCGCTAAGCACATCGGCCACACGCAATCTCACCATAGACCGCGATTTGCTCCGATTCTCGGCGCGCTTTAGTGGTGTCTCGCGCGAGGTCTCGGTGCCGATGTACGCGGTCATTGGCGTATTCGCGCGCGAGAATGGGCGTGGGGTTTTCTTCGAGCCTGAAAGCCCGCCGCAGCCCTCCACGGTCGATGCTGCGCTGGCGTTGCAAGCCGTCAGTGCCGGCGCGCCGCCGAAAGCCGATGAGCCCCTCGCCGAACCTGCCGAGCCTAGCCCGCCCAAAGACCCGCCTCGCGGCAAGTTACGCGTCATTAAATAGTCAGCCCGTAACACGGAAGCTTTTTGCCTATTCGCGCTAGGGTTTGCTATTGTGTAAGACCCAAGACCCGCGAGGTGCATCATGACACTCACCGTTGCCGAGTTACTCAAAGACAAAGTCCGCCAAGGTTCAGCGCCTGCGCTCTTTTCCGTCACCCCGGATAGTGCGTTGGCTGATGCCATTAAGACGATGGTGGAAAAAGAAATTAGTTCTGTGCTCGTCACCGATGGCGACACGCTAGCCGGGCTCATTACCTTGCGCGAGCTGTTGGTCGGGCTCAATACGCACGGCGGCGCGCTGACCAACGCCAAGTGTCGAGCGGTTATGAAAGCAAACCCCGCCGTTGCCAAGCTCGACGACACCGTTGACCATCTACGCGCATTGATGACTGAGCTTCACATCACCCACGTGCCGGTGATAGATCAAGATAAATTGGTGGGTATCTTGTCGTTTTTTGATATTGCCCGCAACGCGATTAAAGATGTTGATTTTGAAAATAAACTACTAAAACAATACATTCGCAATTGGCCGGCGTGACACCGACGTGACACCGACGTGACGCCAGCCTGACACCAGACTGACACTGATGTGACACCAGCCTGACACCAGCGTGCAAGACAGCCGCGCGAAACCCCAATACCGGCGGGGCGTTTGGCCGATTTAGCGGCACTTAGCCGTCAGATATTTCGCCGGTACCGTCGTCTTATCCTCGCCCTTTACGGTCATTTTTTCCGGGGCGGCGGCGGCGGCACACACCCATGCAATCGGCACGATGGGCGCATCTTCAATCACACCGGGGCGTAGCGTGATCACCTTACCTTTGAGCAACGCGTTGGCGCGATTGCCGAACGTGGCGTGGATGGCACCGTCTTGAATCATCACATTGCTAATTAAATTACTGACGATTTTGTCGGCGCTTGGCAGCCCCGCTGCGGCGTTATCGGCGGGTAGTGTTTTGGTTAACGTCCATTGCGCTTGCACCGGGGGCTTCGCAATATCGAGTAGCGGCAGCGCCTCGGCGATTTGATTACGGACGAACG
>JAYVGG010000092.1:0-6046 GCA_043772475.1 Burkholderiales bacterium | reverse complement strand
TCTTTGGTGAGGCCAGCCTCAGTGAGCTGGCGGGAAAGGGATTTGAGCGAGGCACCGGGCTTCACAACGAATTCAAACGGTGTCGTGGGGAGGCTTAGCTTTTGCTCTGAGAAATACCAAAACCAGCCAGCCGTAGCAGCCAGCACTAAGAAAGCAAAAATAAGAAGTGTGCGAATTAAGCGGCGCATGAGTGGGCCCACACCTTCACGGCGAGAGACTAGGACGTAAAGCGCTTGAAAACGAGCGAGGCATTGGTGCCGCCAAAGCCAAAGGAATTCGACATCGCGTAATCAATTTTCATTTCGCGCGCGGTATGCGCGCAGTAGTCGAGATCGCAGTCTGGGTCTTGGTTAAAAATATTGATCGTCGGCGGGGAAATTTGATGATGCACCGCAAGCGTTGTAAATACGGCCTCAATGCCCCCGGCGGCACCGAGCAAATGCCCCGTCATTGACTTGGTCGAGTTCACCACCAATTTATAGGCGTGATCGCCGAATGCTGCCTTCATGGCTTCGGTTTCATTTTTATCGCCGAGCGGGGTCGATGTGCCGTGCGCGTTGATGTAGTCGAGGTCGGTTGCATTCACGCCAGCATTTTTGAGCGCGTTCACCATCCCGCGACGTGGGCCATCCATGCTTGGCGCAGTCATGTGATAAGCGTCGCCACTCATACCGAGGCCGCGTAGCTCGGCGTAGATGGTGGCGCCGCGCGCTTGCGCGTGCTCAAGTGACTCCAGCACCAAAATACCAGCGCCCTCACCGAGCACAAAGCCGTCACGATCACGATCAAATGGCCGGCTTGCGGTCTCGGGAGAATCATTACGTTCAGAAAGTGCGCGACACGCCGAAAACCCACCCACACCGGCCAAACACATCGTGGCTTCGGCGGCGCCGGCAATCATCACATCGGCATCGCCATACTCAATAAATCGCCCTGCGTCGCCAATGCTATGCGTGCCCGAGGCACAGGCCGACACCATTGAGACATTCGGGCCTTTGAGCCCGTGCTCAATCGCGATTAAACCGGCCACCATATTGACGATGGAACCCGGCACAAAAAAAGGCGAAAGCTTGCGTGGGCCACGTGCTACCAGCTCACGCACATTGTCTTCAATCATCGGTAAGCCACCAATACCGGAGCCTACATTCACACCGATACGTTCGGCGTTTTGTTCGTTAATTTCAAGGCCGGCGTGAGCAAGCGCCATTTTGGCGGCGGCGAGCCCGTAGTGGATAAAGGCATCCATGCGGCGCACTTCTTTGGGCGACATGTACTGGGCGGGGTCAAAGTTTTTAACCTCACCGGCAAAGCGCGTTCCGAGCGTGGATGCGTCAAAGCGCGTGATGGGTGCAATGCCGCCACGCCCATTGACGATGTTGTCCCATGCTACGTCCAGCGAATTTCCGACTGGCGCAACAATACCAAGACCCGTGACAACAACGCGTCGTTTACTCATAGGAGAACAGTAAAAAAAGGTGGGGGGGCGCGCCAACTTGCCCGAACGACGCGCCCCTCATGAGCCGAGACTACTTTTTAGCGTTAGCGGCATTGATGTAGTCAATGGCTTGCTGAACGTTGGTGATTTTTTCTGCCGCTTCGTCGGGAATTTCTGTTTCAAATTCTTCTTCGAGCGCCATCACGAGCTCTACGTTGTCGAGTGAATCCGCACCCAAATCTTCAACGAATCCTGATTCGTTTTTGATGTCGGCTTCTTTCACGCCAAGTTGCTCAGCTACAATTTTACGTACGCGCGCTTCGATATTGTCCATGTACACCATCCTCCGACGAGATAAAAAAAACTACAAGAAAAATCAATTTTACCAAACCCTACAACAACGATTGCGAATCAAATTAGGGAGACACTTAATCCATCAACATGCCGCCATTTACGTGAATCGTATTGCCCGTGATGTAGGCGGCGGCAGGAGAAGCTAAAAACAATACGGCGGCGGCAATGTCCTCAACCTGACCTAGCCGACCCAAGGGCACATTTTCCACTAATTTAGCGACTTGTTCCGCCGAGAGTGTTTTTGTCATATCGGTGTCGATGAATCCCGGCGCGACACAATTTGCGGTGATGTTACGGCTACCCACCTCGCGCGCAAGCGCTTTGGTAAAGCCCACCATACCGGCTTTCGCCGCCACGTAGTTCACTTGGCCGGGGTTTCCCATAAAGCCAACTACCGATGCGATATTGATGATGCGCCCGTTTCGCGCCTTCATCATGCCCTTGAGTACAGCGCGGCTTAAACGAAATACCGAAGATAAATTGGTGTCAATCACGCTCTGCCAATCGTCGTCTTTCATGCGTAGCAGCAGGGTGTCTCGCGTAATGCCGGCGTTGTTGACGAGGATTGAAACGGCACCGTATTGGATTTCGATATTTTTGATGAGTGCATCAATTTGGGTGGGCTCTTGTACGTTGAGCGCCATGCCGGTTCCGGCTATGCCGCCTGCCTGAAACGCAGCCGCAATCGCTGCCGTACCAGCCTCTGTCGTGGCGGTTCCCACCACGGTTGCACCGGCGCCACCCAGGGCTAACGCAATCGCCTGCCCGATGCCGCGTGAGGCACCCGTTACCAGTACAACTTGCCCCGTTAAAGCGCCCATATTTTCCCCTTCTATGCGTGAGTCGTGGCGGCAATCGCCGCGTCCAGCGTGGCCATATCGGATACATCGAGACAGGCGAGACTAGCCTCGATGCGCTTATTAAGCCCTGTCAACACTTTACCGGGAACACATTCGACGACCGTGTGGACACCTGCGGATTTCATATGGCGGATAGTCTCGATCCAGCGCACGGGACGGAACAGCTGTTCGACCAAGGCTTGGCGAATTTGTTCGGCACTCTGAAAGCACGTTACATCCGCGTTCTGAATCACCGGCACGCTTGGTGCCGTAATCGGAATCGTCTTGAGATAGTCGGCAAGGCGGGCTGCTGCCGGTTTCATCAGCGCACAATGCGAAGGCACACTCATGGGCAACAACATCGCGCGCTTGGCTCCCTGCGCTTTCGCGAGCACCATGGCGCGCTCAACCGCAGCGCGGTTGCCCGCGATCACGATCTGCTCGGGTGAGTTTAAGTTGACGGCCTCAACGACCTCGTCGCCGGCTGCTTCCAAGCATACTTTTCGCACCGCATCGGTATCGAGCCCCAGCACCACGGCAATCGCGCCAACCCCCTCGGGAACCGCGTCCTGCATCGCGTTTGCACGAAATCGCACGAGTGCGGCGGCATCCGAAAATTTAATCGCGCCGCCTGCCACAAGCGCGCTGTATTCGCCCAAACTATGGCCGGCGAAAAACTGCGGCGCACGCCCACCGCGTTCGAGCCACAGCCGGTATGTTGCCACCCCAGCGGCGAGCATGACGGGCTGGGTATTGATGGTGAGGTTGAGAGCGTCTGCCGAGCCCGCCGTCACCATTGCCCAAAGGTCGGTGCCGATGGCGTCTGAGGCTTCGATAAAGGTTTGACGGATCACCGGCGCTTGGGCAAGCTGGGTCATCATACCGACCGCTTGCTTACCTTGGCCGGCGAAAACTAATGCGAATTTAGTCATGGCACATTACCATTTGAGCAGGGCGGCACCCCAAGCAAAGCCGCCACCGAGCGCCGCAAGTAGCACATGCTGCCCCGGCTTAATGCGGCCATCGCGCACCGCGCAATCGAGCGCCAGTGGCACCGATGCGGCTGAGGTATTGCCATGCAAATCTACGGTGACCACGACTTTTTCGTCGGGCAGATTTAATTTTTTTGCCGCGTGCATGATGATGCGGCGGTTGGCCTGATGACACACGAACCAGTCCAATTGGCCGGGCTGAAGACCATTCGCGTGTAGGGCTTCCCACGCGACTTCTTCAAACGCCTTGACCGCAAATTTGTACACCGCAGGGCCATCCATCGCCAAGAGCGGCGTGCCGCGCACCCCGCCGTTTTCCACCGTGCCGGGTGCGGCCAGCGCGTTTCGGTGGCTACCATCGGCGTGAAGATGGGTCGAGTAAATACCGGGCTCGGACGATGCCTTCAAAATAACCGCCCCCGCACCATCGCCAAAGAGCACGCAGGTGGCACGATCTTGCCAATTCAAAATACGCGAGAAAACCTCAGAACCCACGACCAGCGCGCACTTTGCGGCACCGGTGGTGATAAATTTATCCGCCGTTGAAAGCGCATACACAAAGCCCGCGCAGACCGCCTGAATATCAAACGCAATCGCCTCTTTTACGCCAAGCTTGTCTTGCAAAATGCAGGCGGTCGAGGGGAACACCATATCGGGTGTCGAGGTAGCGACAATGATGAGGTCGATATCGTCGGCATGGACGCGCGCTGCTTTCATCGCCTTTTGCGCGGCGAAGAGCGCTAAGTCGCTCGCACTTTGATCGTCCGCCGCATAGTGACGCTCGCTAATGCCAGTGCGGCTCACGATCCATTCGTCGTTGGTATCGACAATTTTCGCGAGATCGTCATTGGTGACGACGCGAGCTGGTAGGTAGCTGCCGGTGCCAGCGATACGTGAAAATGTGCTCATGCGCCGGGCTCTGCGGCTAGTTTTAAATCCTGCCTGGCGACCAAGAGCCCCTCGGTGTGTAGCCGCTGCACTTCCGCCGTGATAGCGGGAATCAAGCCATGATCGGCCTCGGTCTTGGCGCGCATGATGGCGTAGCCAAACGAAAACGCATCCGCCGAGCCGTGGCTTTTCACGACGATACCGTTGAGGCCCAATAGTGCTGCACCATTGTATTGACGGTGATCGAGACGATCACGAAACCCGCGCAAGGCGGGCATGGCGAGGATGGCCATTATTTTTCGCAGTGGGGATTTCTTAAACTCTTCTTTCAAAAAGTCACCCATCATGCGGGTAATGCCCTCAGACGCTTTCAGCATCACATTGCCAACAAAGCCATCGCAAACCACCACATCGGTGGTGCCCTTGTAAATATCGGTGCCTTCAACGTTGCCAAAAAAATTAAGGTGGCTTGCCTTTAGCAATTCACTCGCCGCTTTCGCGTTTTCGTTGCCCTTGAGCTCTTCCGAGCCGATGTTGAGTAAGCCGACACTTGGGTTCGCCTTACCCTCAATCGCGGTGCAGAGCATGGCACCCATGATCGCGAATTGCAGCAGGTGAACGGGCGTGCAGTCGGCGTTTGCGCCCAAATCAAGCACATACACATCACCCTTACGGCTCGGCAGCGCCGCACAGATTGCCGGCCGATCAATGCCGGGTAGGGTTTTGAGTACAAATTTAGCCGTGCCCATCAAAGCGCCGGTGTTCCCTGCCGACACACACGCGTGTGCGGCACCGGATTTCACCAAATCAATGGCGACACGCATGGAGGAATTTTTCTTGTTGCGAATGGCGGAACGAATGTCTTCATCCATGCCCACAACTCCGGTAGCGTCAACAATGTCGAGGCGCGTCGCGTCGATGGGCTTAGGCAGCTTGGCCGTTTCTTTCGCTAGGGCGGCCTTAACTTCAGCGATGCGCCCGACGAGCAAAACGCGATCAGCCGCATTCTGCGCGAGAAATTTTAGCGCGGCCGGAACCGTCACCGAAAGGCCGTGATCGCCACCCATCGCGTCGATTGCAATCGTAATTGTCATGGCTTAGCAGGCGCAAAAAAACATACCCGCGCACATTGGCACACGGGCACGATAGGGTAGCGAATGCGCCAAGGCGCGCGTTTCACCAGCGCCCGCACGGCTACATGCGGGGCGCAGATGACTCGTCCGCAAGTTATTCCTCGGCTTTTGCCTTGATGACACGCTTGCCACGGTAAAAACCCGTTGGCGAAACATGATGACGCAAGTGCGCCTCACCCGTGGTGGGCTCGACTGCAAGTGGTGGATTGGTCAGAAAATCGTGCGCGCGATGCATTCCGCGCTTCGAGGGTGACTTTTTGTTTTGCTGGACGGCCATGGTGTTGCTCCTTCAATACACTTCAAAATGGTGGGGATATTTCAATTACCGCTGCCAAACCGCTACGACAACTTGCCTTTCAGTGCTGCCAACTTGGCAAACGCTGAGGGCTTTTTATCGCGACTAAC
>JAYVGG010000091.1:0-9436 GCA_043772475.1 Burkholderiales bacterium | reverse complement strand
TGAATCAGGCGATCAAGCGGCTCAGCATGACGCGCATCACGATCGCGCATCGGCCGCAAACGCTAGAGATGGCGGGGAGGTTGGTGATTTTGGGGGTGGCGAATCAAATGGCGCCGGTGGATGCGAAACACAACGTACAAGGGATGTGAGCCGTGGAGAGTAATTTCAATAGGGATATGCCGTTAACAAAAAAAGAAATAGAGGTCTTGCTGCTGATGCAGTGTGGGATGACGAATAAGGAGATAGCGAAGAAGCTTTCGAGAAGCGAGGCTACGATAAAAACGCATGTTGAGCACATTCTGGCGAAGACAAAAGCGCGTAACCGCGCGCAGGCGTGTGTACATCAACCAAGGAAAGCGGAAAATTCTTGGGAGTCGCCGACGTAAAAATACGCCGAATGGCGTAGGTGATATACGCCATTTGGCGTATGGGATGGTGCATGCGGTGATGTCATATTTCTAACTACAACTAATCCGGTTGTAACGTAGGTAACGTGCCGACATTTCTTCGGCGCAAATTTAACTATTTTGGAGACAATATGAGAGAATTGAATATGCATCAAGTAGCGTTCGTGAGCGGCGGCGAAATGGGAAATCCGAATCCATTGGTATGGGTCATAAATGATCCAGTCGGTAACGGCGATCCAAGTACAACATCTGTCCCGCCAGGCGACTACGATAGATCAAACGAGGGGCCAGTATCGATGGGTGGTGTGGCTAATCCTGGGGCATGCCTTAACACCGTGAACAATGGCTCATCTACCGGTGGCGTGCTTGGCGGCATTGCTGGGGTCGCTTTAGGATCAATCACCGCATATTTCACTGGCGGTGGCGCGCTTCTGTTCGGCGGTGCGTTTGGGATACTTGGTGGTGGAACAGGTACGCTGGCAGGCGGTGCGGTTGGTGCATCGACTCCTCCTTGCGCCCCCAATAGAACTTGGTAGGCAGCAACAAAATGTTTGTACGCACAAGCGGACGCATTCGTGCCGCTTGTGTAATCGCGCGCACTCACAGAGACCTATTCCAGTTATGCTGCCGAAATGAAAACGGTTTACGATAATGGTATTCGGTTGTTGTTATTTGACGCTGTCTGGTGTGGGCGTTTCAGGTGTTTTTTTGTCCGACGCGCAAAATATAAAAACTTTGCTCTTGTCTCAGAAATCCAAGATTGGGCTCCAGCAGAAAGGGCTGAAAATGCTATTTTTCAAGATTCTTGCCGCATCTTTTGCGTTGTCTTATACAGCCACAATCGTAACGTTATATTTTTTCGCCCCGATATTACTTGCAGAGCCGCTGTGGCTAGCACCACTTTTATCGGGTAAGTTCGTTGCGTTGGGTTTTCTTTGCATGCTCTTCCCAACGGTTTGGTGCTGTCATTATTTGTTACTCAAACGCCTGCACAGCAGGCGGTAGCCTGCGTTTGAGTGGAATGACACCCACATCTGAAAAAGTCAGTCAGGCGCGACGTTTACGGCGGACTTGGATATTGTTTTTTACTTCTTTGACTTGAACCCTTCTTCCAATGAAATTTCCGAGCCGACTGCATGGGCTTTTGTTTACGTCTAGCACCCCGTTATGGCGCTACTGTATGAACGCCACAATAATCGCTTTAGTGCCGACCCTTGCGTTCATCGGACTACTCCTAGGCTCACTAGCGCACTTTGGTGCGGTTATTGAACCATTTACCCCCCGTTCACTTACTATTACTCCTTACCGGATCGTTGAAGCGACAATTATTAGTCCATTCCTAGAAACGCTCGTCTTGGCGGGTGTTTGCCGAGTGTTGTTATTGGCTTCGAGCAGACCAAGTTTTGTTGCATTTGCCTCAGCAATGATTTTTGGTGCGCTCCACGGAGCCTTCGGTTTTCTTTGGTTTTTTGGTGTAGTGTGGGCATTTTTTGTCTACTCCGCTTCGTATCTTGCATGGCGACGTTACAGTTTTCGGAGAGCGATCCTCGCCTCTGCCGCTACTCACGCCGTGACGAATGCTATTGTACTTACAATCATTGTTTTGGTAGGGGCAACTTAACGCCATCAGCGAGCACGCACGTGCATGGGGTCCGCCATACAAGCAAGGGGTCAAGTCCAAGCAAGGGGTCCAAGCACACAAGCACACAAGCAAGGGGTCAAGTCTTGCAAGCACAAGCACAAGCACAAGCACAAGCAAGGGGTCACAAGCACAAGCACAAGCAAGGGGTCCACAAGCACAAGCAAGGGGTCACAAGCAAGGGGTCAAGTCTTGCCTCTTGCCACCCGTCGTATTCCCTGCTAATCTCCCCACATGGCTCGCCCTCTCCGCATTGAATTCCCTGGCGCGATTTACCACGTGACATCGCGGGGTGATCGGCGTGAGCGTATTTTTGATGACGATGTTGATCGGCAGTCTTTTCTCGATGTTATCGCGCAGGCGCTCAGCCGGTTCGATGCAGTGGCTCTGGCCTACTGCCTCATGGACAATCATTACCACTTCGTTCTGCACACCCGCCGCGCGAATCTTTCGCAGCTCATGCGCCAGATTAACGGTGTTTATACCCAAGCCTACAACCGACGGCACAGCAAGGTGGGGCATCTTTTCCAAGGCCGATTCAAGGGCATTTTGGTTGATCAGGATGCGTATCTGCTGGAGGTCTGTCGCTACGTGGATCTCAACCCCGTGCGCGCACGCATGGTGCGTGCGGCAGGCAATTGGCCTTGGAGCAGCTACGCCGCGCATGTGGGGGGCGTTGCGCCACCTGACTGGCTGGACACCGCCACAGTCCATGCTTACCTCTTAGGCCGCCCCACAAAAAACTCGCGCGACACCCGCACCGCTGAAGCGCGGTACGCCAAGCTGGTGGCCGAGGGCAAGGGGGTGGCGCTGTGGGAAGAAGCGCTTTCCCAGCAAATCTATCTGGGTGATCAAGATTTTGTTGAGCGAATGCAGGCGAAGCTTGAGCCTGCGAGAGCACAGTCTAAAGAAATTCCACTCCAGCAACGGCGCGCGCGCGTATGGCCGTTGAAACATTATTTGGCCAACGCGGCGGGCCGTGACGCGGGGATTCTGGCGGCAGTGCGTGAGGGGCATTACAGCCTGACGGCAATTGCCAACGAGGTGGGGTTATCACTTTCGCGCGTGAGTCGAATTGTTCGGCGGGATAGCGGTGTTGCGGCGTAGGTTGGTGGGTTTAAGCTACATGCCAATGCGTTAACCACTAACCAAGCTTTAATCAAAGCGAGATCTGTACCGGCTGCCCCGTTCGCACGACCATATCTATCAAAGCGTCCACTGTGAAGTTGCTGTTTTTGTGCCGAATCACGTCCGACACGCGCGGGCGCGACACGCCGAGTAAGTTGGCCGCTTTGGCTTGGGTTAGATTTTCTTGCGCTATCCACGTTGCCAGCGAATCCATCAGTTGGGTTTTGATCGCCAGCTTTTTGGCGATCACGGCGCGCACCTGTGCTTGCAACGCCTTGGCTTCTGTTTTGCTAAAGCCCAGATCAGCAAACACGTTGCCCCCTGCGGGCGTAATGTGTCCAGCTTGGTTATCTGCGATTACTTTCGGTTTTCGTTTCACGTTTGGCTCCTTTCGGTGATGACACCGTCATATCGTACCTTGGCAATGGCCTTGTCTTGCTTGCTGGTGGCATTGGTTTTTTTCTTAAAGCAGTGCAGCACGTACACCGCCTCGGCAAATTTAGCCACATACATCACACGGTACCAGCCATCTTGCTGGTCAATAATAATTTCTTTTGTTCCGCTACCTACTTCGTTAAATGGTTTCCAATGGTCTGGTTCCAGCCCATGCTGCACTTGGCTTAGCTGTCTGCCCGCTTCCCGACGCGCGTCGGAGCCAAATAGGCTGTCGTCACATAGATCTTGATACGACGAGCCGCGCCAGTTGATTGGTTTTTCAGTTGTGGGCATGTGGCTGAATTGTATCAGAACTTGTACAGATGCAATAAATGGCCTGATAAAGCCGTCAAGCTTTTTAACCGCGAGGAAGATCGCCGCCAGCGCTACCCAAAGGCGGACGGCCTGTGTGCGTCAAGTTGTGCGAACTCTATTTTTGTCGCCGCCAAATCGAAATCTGTCACCCCGTATTCCCTACTGGCGTTCCATGGCGGTGCCTCGAATGACGCTGACCGGACGCAAGTCGTTGGCGCCATTGCGTTCAATTTTTTCACCCGTGATAGTCGCGTAAAAGTAGTCAGCCACGACCCGGTTAGTAAGTAATTGTGCATCGCGATGGCCGCGTCTGAAAACTAGGGCTGCCGCCCCAAAACCTAATAACGGCGCGGAGTTTTGGCTGGTGCGTTACTTCGTAGTGAAGGTAAACACGCCATCCCAATTTTCGCCGGGCGGCTCAGCGCGCAGCTTGGTGATGCGCTCAAGGTAGAGCTTGTAGGCTTTGCGCTTTGGGTCGGTTTCCATGAGCTTCTGAATGATTGCTTCTGCGTCATCCCACTTTTGCGCGCGGTATTTTTCGATTACGCGGTGAAAGCGATCAACCGCATCGAGTTCGGCTTCGGTCAGTTCTTCTTTTAGTGCAATCGCCTCAAAGATGCCCACGGGCTCGAGCTTGCCCTTCACGCGCACCCGGTCGAGCTCGCGATAGACCACGGTGGGCACGCGTTTCACGATGTGTTCTGAGACGAGAATCTCGACCCCGTATTCTTTGGTGAGGCCCTCGAGTCGTGCGGCTAGATTCACCGCGTCGCCCAGCACCGTGTACGCGCGGCGAAATGAGGAGCCCATGTCGCCTACGTTCATCACGCCGCAGTTGAGCCCCACGCCGATTTCGAGCTTGGGCCACCCGCGCGCCACGTATCGGGGGCCAATTGCCTTTACCGTTTTTTGCATTTCGAGCGCTGCGTAGAGCGCATTTTCGACGTGGTTTTCGTCTTTCAGCGGTGCGCCCCAAAACGCCATGATCGCGTCGCCAATGTACTTATCAATCGTGCCGCGCCGTGTTTGGATGGAGACGGTCATCTCGGTCAGGTAGTCATTCATGAGCGCGGTGAGCTCGGTGGCCGCGAGCCCTTCCGAGATGGTGGTGAAATTTCGGACATCCGAAAATAGCACCGTCATGTCGCGCGCTTCACCCTTTACGTTGTAGGCATCCGGGTTCTTCGCCATTTCTTCGACCAGCTCTTTCGGCACGTAGGTGCCGAAGATGCCGGTGATTTGGCGTTTAGAGCGCGCCTCGATGAAAAAGCCGTAGGCCATGTTGAGGAGGTAGAGGCCGCCGATCATGAGGAGAGGGATGGCGAGGGGGAGAACGAGGTCATTCTTCCAAAGTAAAACATTGCCGATGACGAAACCTGTGGCGACGATTATCACCATCACGGTTGACCAAAGCGCATTGAGTTTGACTAAGGCGAGCGCAAGAGGAAGCCCGAGAAGAAGAATGATGAAGACTTTCCACGCAAGTTCAAATGTGGGCTTGTGTTTAATTGCATTGTCGAGGTAGCCAGAGAGCAAATTAGCGTGAAGTTCAACACCAGGGTAAACGCCACCCACTGGCGTGTTTCGAAGATCCAGAAGCCCCTGCGCGGACGTGCCGACCAGTGCGAGCTTGCCATCTAGCTCTCCGTCCTTAAGCTTTCCGCGGATTACATCCGTTGCCGATATGTAGCGATACATTGGGCTAGCGCCCCGGTACGGTACTACCGCGGTGGCATCGTCATCCAGAGGAATGCGCGTGGCACCAATTTGCACATAAGAAAATTTCATTTGCCCATCACCTTCGTCGGCTCGGGGAACTATCCGCATCGGTTCATTTTCGCGAAATGTTCGATACATCGCGATTGAGAGTGACTCATAAAGGCCAGTTTTGTACTGAACAAAGACAGGCACCCGACGTAAAACACCGTCGAAATCAATCATCGGCAAGATATGCCCCGTTGCGCTGGCCGCATCTTGAAACGCTGGAAGGTTGGCGCTATAACCCGTCAGTTTGTGTGCAACGTAAGCTGTTTGCCCGGCCTCAATTTCGACGACAGGGTCGGGGAGTTTGCCAAGTGCAAGGTCTGTACCACTGGAGGCAAAACCATTCTCGGCGGCAAATGCCAGCACCACGGGATACTTCGCGATCACGCTAGCAAACTGTGCATCGAAGTCAAGAGACGGTCGGATCTCAGCGAGTTTGATCCCGAATGCTGGAATGTTTTTGAATGTTGTTCGATCTAGCTCTTCGAGCGTACCCAGCCCGGAGCTGGTGTCGGCCTCCGGGAACATGACATCGAAACCTACAACTTTTATTTTGTATTTATCGAACAAATTGCTAACGAGCATCGCAACTTTATCCCGACCCCATGGCCAACGGCCTTCAGCAGCCAAGCTCTTTTCGTCAATGTCGATCACGACAATGCGCTCATCCTTTTTGCTCGGCATCGTGGCTGTTAAACGCGCGTCGTAGGCCAATAGCTCCAAGCGCTGAAAAAATTCAATCCTATCCCCACCTTGGAGCGAATAATTCAGCACAAACATCAACACCAACCCCACCCCCATCGCCGCCCGGATCGACGAATTGATCGACGAGAAATAGGTTTTCCACAGCGCTTTGAAATCTGGTTTTTTTATTTTCATGGATGAGCTCGGTGAAGGTGCGAGTTGGGTTCGACGAGGATAAAGAATCATAGCATCGCCGTTGCGTTCAGGATGCCCCTAAAAGCGTCTATGCGCTACCCATCCCCTAATCGCGGGATGGTGCTAGGCCACAAAGGCAAACCCGCGCCAACCGCGCTATGATTGCCTCCTGCAAACCAAAAGGGGATTTAGATGAACATTATCGAGCGCGTTAAAAACATTTGTCTCACACCAAAAACCGAGTGGCCTGTGGTGGAGGGGGAGGCAGCGACCAACGCCGGGCTTATCACGGGCTATGTGCTACCGATGGCCGCGATAGGGGCGGTGGCGGGGTTTATCGGCAATGTGGTGATTGGCTACACGATGCCTTTTATCGGCGGCACCGTACGCACGGGTGTGGTCATGGGCGTGCTGGGGGCGGTGATGGCGCTGGTGGTGGCGGTGGTGATTGTGTTTATTTTGTCGCTCATTATTGATGCGTTGGCACCCAGCTTTGGTGGGCAAAAAAACTCAATGAACGCCATGAAAGTGGCGACGTATTCATTCACGCCGATGTGGCTGGGGGCAATATTTTCGATCATCCCGATGCTGGGGCTGATCGGCTTTCTGATTGGGCTTTATGGGTTTTATTTGATGTATCTGGGCTTACAGCAGGTCATGAAATCACCCGAAGATAAGGTGATTGGCTACACCATCGTGGTGGCGATTTGTACGATTGTGATTTGGGTCATTCTCTCGACGGTGATTGGGCTTTTCGCGCTTGCGGGTGGGGCGGCGAGTAGCGCGATATCGGGCGCCTTGCCGGGCGCATCGAGCAGCAGCGGACCCAGCGTGACGTTTGAAAAAGATAGCCCGCTCGGCAAAATCGAGGCGATGGGTAAGCAGATGGAAGCGGCGGGTAAGAAAATGGAAGCTGCCAAAAAAAGCGGCGACAAAGACGCCGAAGTGAAGGCCAGCATGGAAGCGCTAGGGTCCTTGTTTGGGGGCGGTAAATCGGTGGAGCCCTTGGCGCTCGATCAGTTAAAGCCGTTCATTCCCGAGACCTTTGCCGGGCTTCCCAAAACCGGTAGCAAGGCCGAGCGCACCGGCATGGCCGCGTTCATGATTGCCAACGCCGAGGCTACCTACGGCGAGGGCGAAAAGCGCGTTACGCTTGATATTTCAGACTCCGGTAGCGCGGCCGGCTTGATGGGCTTGGCGAGCTGGGCCATGGTGCAAGGCGAAAAAGAAGACGCAAACGGCAGCGAAAAAACCGGCAAAGTCGATGGCCGGATGGTGAAGGAAAAGTCGTCGAAACGCCCCGGTGGCAGTAACGAGTACTCGGTGGTGTTGGGCGAGCGCTTCGTGGTGGCCGCCGAGGGGCGCGGCGTCGATTTGGCCACCCTTAAAAAAGCCGTCGCGGGGCTTGATCTGGGCAAGCTCGAAGGGATGAAAAATATCGGTGTAAGCAAGTAGGCTGACAGTACCCGGAGGCAAAAAACTACGCAGATATGCGTAGCTTTTTGCCCGGCACCAATCGCGACTTGGTCGATAGCTGATTTAATTGCAGCAAGCTATCGAGCGAGATGCTGAATTTACGGGCGATGCCGTAGAGGGTATCGCCGCTCTCCACCACGTAGTTGACATCGTCGGTGATGGGCTCGGCTGTGATAGCGGGTGCGGCGCTCGTCGCAGCGCCACCGGCACGAATCAATTTTCCATCCAGCACAATATCGCGATCCGTTGGCGCGTACGAGAGTTCGCTATGGATCACGGCTTCACGTGGGGGCGTAATACGTGGGGGGGTAATCGGTGTCGGCGCAGCACCCGCACGCATGAGGCCTTCGGAAACCGGCAGGCCGCCAGCATTGCGTAGCGCTACTTTTTTATCGAACGCGGCGTTAATCGCGTGGGCCTGGCCCGCGTGGGGTGCCATGAAGTTCACGGGCTGGGTAAATTTGCCTTTGCGCTCGGGGAGTGAGCCATTGGTCGCGCGAAGGTAGGATGCCGTCATGCCATGGCGGCGCGCGACCGCGTCGACGGATTCACCACGCTTCGCACTCACTGTCTGCCACGAAACCATCGGGCCATTGAGCGAGCGATAGAGTCGCAAATTTTCTTCAAAAATAGAGCCCTTATCGGTGGGCACTAAGAAAAACCCCGTGCCCGATGCAGCGACGGGGCGCTTGAATGCGGGGTTGAGGGCGGCGAATTCTTCCGGCTCCATCTCGGCCAAGCGTGCGGCCAATTTCACGTCGATCTTGGCAGGGGCTGTGACCTTCGCAAAGTAGGGGCGATTTTCAACACTCGTGAGATCAATACCAAACGCACCGGGTGAGAGCACGATATTTTTAACCGCCAATAGTTTGGGCACGTAGTTGCGTGTTTCATTGGGAATCGGCAGACTCATTAAATCAGTCGGCAAGCCTTTTCGCGTGTTGGTCGCAATCGCGCGCGCGATGCAGCCTTCGCCGCAGTTGTAGGCGGCAAGTGCTAACTCCCACGAATTAAACATGTCGTGCAATTTTTGCAGATAGTCGAGCGCGGCGTTGGTCGAGAGCAGCACGTCGCGGCGGTTATCGGCCGATGCGTCTTGCGTGAGGCCAAAGCGCTTGCCGGTTGCGGGCATGAATTGCCACATGCCGACGGCCTTGGCGGACGACAACGATTGCGGGTTAAACGCGCTCTCAATAATCGGTAGCAGCACGATCTCGGTCGGCATATTGCGCCGCTCGACTTCTTCGACGATGTGATACAGATAGCGCGAGCCGCGATCAACAAAACGCTGAATGTAATCGGGGCGGCTCGCATACCACTGCTCGTGCGTTTGGGTGAACGGGGTATTAAGATCACCCATCGTAAAGCCGCGCCGCACGCGCTGCCAGAGATC
>JAYVGG010000090.1:0-10380 GCA_043772475.1 Burkholderiales bacterium | reverse complement strand
GCAAAATCTATTTGAATATGGCTGCGCTGAATGCGGCAAAGACGCAGAATTAACTGAAACAAATTTGCGGGAATTTACAGAAAGAATGTTGCTTTATCGGAATCAGCAATGGGGCAGACTCCATTGTTCTCATCAGAAATATAATATTTCTATGATTCAATTGGCCGTAAACATACACAAATAGACAAACACTTCCAACTCCACTCGAAACTGGCTCACTTGGTTAACGAGTGGCATTCACCTTACCCTCTGCGCCATCCTCTTTCTTTCACGAACCTTCAGGCGATCCCGCGCGCATTTTCACGCCGCCATCAACCTAACCTGCACGCGCCTACCCAATGCCGACGCGATGTTCACCAACGCATCAAGCGAGAAGCGTGAAATTCGCCCACGTAACAAGTCGTTGATTCTCGGCTGCGTTACGCCGCAGTGTAGAGCAGCGTCAGCTTGCGTCCACCCGCTCGCTTCAATGATGGCGGTGATTTTTTCCATCACTTCGGCGCGCACGCGCAGGTTGGCAGCTTCCTCGTGCGTGTCGGCAATGGCATCCCACACGCTGGCGTAGCGCTCAGGCTTGGCTTTACTCATTTTTCGCTCCTCATCAATTGTGTGAATCGCGCTTTCGCTGTTTCAATATCTCGTTTTGCGGTGGTCTGCGATTTTTTCTGGAACGCGTGCAGCACGTAAACCGCATCAGCCAGTCGGGCGGTGTAAATGACGCGGAAGGTTCCTGCGTCATCCCAGAGGCGAATCTCCTCCACGCCTTTGCCAATAGCGGGCATCGCTTTGAAGTCTTTCGGCTGCCTGCCGCGCTGCAAGAGATCAAGCTGCCAGCCTGCATCTTGTCGTACATCGGCTGGAAAATCACGCAAGCATTTGAGCGAGTCACCGAGGAATTCAATAGGCTTCATGACCAATTATAGCAATTTGGATATATTTAGCAAGCGCGTTAAACCAAGAGAAAAGAAGAAGGGTTTTTCGTTGAAACAAACTCTACCTGCAATTCCCAACCCTAAGCCCGCCACCTAAAAAACCCCGCTTCCAAATCCCGCTTCAAATCCCCCACATCTTCAAGCCCAATATGTAAGCGCACCAGCTCGCCCCCTTGCCACGGGCGCGTTCGGCCGTGGCCTAGATTGGCGGGGACGGCGAGGCTCTCGAAGCCGCCCCAGGAGTAGCCGATGGCAAAGAGTTCGTAGTGGTCGATCATGGCCGCGAGCTGTGCTTTGCTGCCCGGTTTCATTTCGATACCGAGGAGCCCACTCGCGCCGGTGAAATCGCGTTTCCAGATCGCGTGGCCGGGGTCGCTTGGCAGCGCGGGGTAGAGCACGCGTGCGACGTCCGGGCAGGTTTGCAGCCATGCGGCAATTTCCAACGCGCTGTCTTGATGTTGTTTTAAGCGCACGCCCATTGTCCGCATTCCACGTAGCGTGAGAAAGCAATCATCGGCTGATGCGCGCTGGCCGAGTGCTAGCGTGGTCTCGCGTAGCTGCGGCCAGCTTGCTTGGTTCGCAATCACGAGGCCGATCAATACATCCGAGTGCCCCGCGTAATATTTGGTAGCGGGCTGCACGACAAGATCGGCACCATGCGCGAAGGCGTTGAAAAAATAGCCGGTGGCCCAGGCGTTATCGAAAATTACTTTGGCACCGCGCGCGTAGGCGACGCGCGCAATCGCGGGCAGGTCTTGCACTTCAAAGGTGAGCGAGCTTGGTGATTCGGTATAGACAACCGTCGTATTCGGCTGCATGAGCGCCGCAATGCCCGCACCGATCAGCGGATCGTAGTAGGTGGTGGCGACACCCATGCGCTTCAGAAAGCCATCGCAAAACGCGCGCGCGGGCCCATAGCAGCTATCGGTCATGAGCACATGATCGCCCGCCTTTACACACGCGAGCAGCGCACCCGCAACGGCCGCGAGTCCGCTTGGGTAGGTGACGGCACGCCCGCGCTCGCCAGCACCCTCGATCTCGGCGACGGCGCTTTCCAGTGCCAGCACTTGCGGCATGTTGAATATGCCGTAGGTGGGAACCTCTTCGTCATTATCAAAGCGGCGCTGCGCGTTTTTAAGATCCGCGAGCGAATCAAATAGCACCGTGGAGGCGCGGTGCAGTGGCACGTTGACCGTGCGTGGCGCGTTTACGGCGGTACGGCCGGATTGCGTGAGGCGCGTATCTTTTTTCATTTGCGGAATGTGGCTTCCATCTCGCGCCGAAACTTTACGGCGGGGTTACTCGCCTCGAATGCCACATCCTGCCACGTGACGATTTCGCCGATGCCAACGTCGCGAACGAGCTTAAATTTATGCGCGAGGCCAATCGGCAGCGCGCCGATTTTGAGTGAGGCGTTCGCCGGCATTAATTTGCCATAGACGGTATAGCCGCCTTCGCCATCGAGCGTATCGCCAATTTTTAACGCTCGCTTGGCAGCGGCTACACAATCACCGCGAAAGCCGGTGGCTACACCGGTGGCCTCGCCACGCAGCGCCACGCTCGCCACACTGATGCCGAGCTCAAGCCCGATCAAGTGAAACGGTTTGTACATCGACGAATATTCGCCCGACGCATCCGTGATGAGCCCGTATTCTTTGAAGCAGCGGCGCACGTATTCGGAATCCGCCGCAAAGGTCACATAGACCCCCCAACGCAGATCACGAAACACCGGAAGGCCATCACGCTCGACGGATGAAATCACTTCGACCTGGCCGCGATGATTGAGGATGCCGCCATCGGTTTTGGGCTTCAGTAAGCGCGCGAGATCATCAACGCCGCACGCGGGGAAGGCCAAGCCATCGGGTGCTGGCGTGAGGTCGCACGCGTTGGCTACCGCCGCCATTTCAATCGCACTCTTGGTGCCATCGAGAAACGAATTAAACATCTGCGCGTTGAAATCCCCCGCGCCAACCATCTCCGGTGTGAAGCCATAGTGCCCCCACACGGTGTCCGGCGTGGACGCGTGATAAGCCGGCAAATATTTAGTGCCCTTGCCCGCCGCCACCACCGAGAACCCCGCCGCACGCGCCCAATCGACCATCTCGGCGATGAGTGCTGGTTGATCGCCATAGGCCAAGGAATAAACAATGCCCGCCTCACGCGCTTTTTGCGCGAGCAACGGCCCCGCCAGCGCATCGGCTTCGACGTTCACCATCACGATGTGCTTCTTGTGCGCGCAGCACGCAAGCACATGGGCGATGCCCGCAGACGGGCTACCGGTGGCATCAATAATCACATCTACATGCGGATCCGCGATGAGCGCCATGGAATCATCGGTGATGAAGGTGCTGCCCGCTTTGAAGGCGGATTCAAAAGAAGTCGCCGCGAATTGCTCGGCCGTCCAGCCGACACGGGTGAGCGCATCTGCCGCGCGTGTGGGCGAAAGATCAGCGAGCCCCAGCAAGTGAATACCCGGCGTGCGCGGGATCTGCGAGAGATACATCGAGCCGAATTTGCCAGCACCAATGAGGCCGACGCGGACGGGGTTGTGGTTGGTGGCGCGGGTTTTGAGGAGGGCGTGGAGGTTCATGTTTTTTAATCTATTTTGGATCAGGCATTTTGTCACATTCGCAAGTAGGACATTCGCTCACCGACTGTGCGAAATAGGTTCATGAAAGCGGTGGCAACACCGCTGGGTCGCCAACCGCATTACGCAGACCGCATTAGCGTGGGCTCATTCGAAAAGTGTGTAACCCAAGTCAAAGCGATTTATCGCTACAAATTCAGGTTTAGAAAAAATAGCACTTGACAGCCCCCCCCCCCCCCAAGCGTATCGTTTTCTTGTCGCCCGCATCGGCAACGACCTGCAATTCAACCAAAGGAGAAAAAAATGAAATTGTCTCGATTTTTCGTTTTATGCTTGCTCTTTCCGCTTACTGTGCTTGCAGCTGTTACTGCGGGCCGACTAATTGTCGCCAACATCACCGGCTACCCAGCACTGGCGCTGACCCGAAGTACCGATGGGGCTGAAACACGTCAGGAGGCTGCAAGGGAAGCTCGAAGACAGCAAAAACCTGACGCTCAATACGGTGCAGTATTTTTGGTTGAATATGCGGATAAGGGCACTCAGGAATGCACCGTGAGACCGGGGCAATTAGGCTGCGAAGTTGATGAAGATACCCTCAAAGGCCCACCCCTCTTGGGCATTGTCGATGGCGACATTGGTTCGGACTTTCAGTCTTGCAGTCAGGTTATAACCGGCTTCACACCTTATGGCACTTGGCAGTTGACCATCGTACGCCAAGGCGATCAGGTCTCGTACAATTGGCATTATCAAGTTGAAGGTTACACGGCCGAGTATGGGATGCTGTGTGGATACCAATGGTGACAAGTCAACCCCAACGCTCCGCGTGGAGAGGGCTTCTGGTGCGGTAGCGCAGGCCGTACGCAGTGCATTGGCTATTTGAAATGCAATCTTGTCCTGTTTTAATCGACTGCGTCCATCGTATGCATACCGCGATAGGCGCAGCAATGACTGATGCACGAAATATGGATGTCCGCGCTGATCACTTTTAGATTGGGAGTCGCCATGGTGCAAAAAAACAAATGGGTTGCTGTGGCTGTAATTGGAGTGGCGATTTCGCTTTTTGTAATTTTTAAAGTCGCAAACCCTTTTGCGGAAAGCCCGCGCCAGAATCCTAGGGGTAACGGTGATTCCGAAAAAAATATCGAACCCCCTGTTTTAGCTGTGGCTTTACAAAAACCGGGGGCAGGAGATATGCAGCCCGCCGCTCTTGTAGTTAGGCAGGCACAAGTGGACGGGCGCGCGCAGGCAGATAAAAGTGCCAGAGTACTATCGCCCCAAATGCGGCATCAGCAAGGCGCGTCGCTCACCACACTCCTCAACGAATTGCTTAGCAAAGGAGATGCAGAGGCGAACTTCTTGGCATCACTAATAATTCGCGAGTGCTCCCTGATAATGCGAAGACAGTCAGCTGCCGGGCCCGAAGGTACCGATGCAATCGCGCTATCTCGAAAAATGTTACTGCAGCTTAAGCAATCTTGCGCCGGTGTGGATGTCTCAAGCCCAGCCTATGCACACGCACTATCGCTCAAAAAACTTGCTTTGGCGGCTGGTGGGCCTGTAGCCGTGGCAGACGACCTGCCGAGACTTGGCCACGTGGCTCCAACAGATGCGTTTGATATTGGGTTGACCCTGCTGAAGCGTTACGGCGACAACCCTGAAGTTTGGAAATCGATACTCATTGCCCAACCGGATTGGGACAAGAAAATTGGTAGCAAGGATGAAATCCTAGGTAGCGCCTCCCCCCAACAGCTCGACGCAGCTATGAGGCTTGCTGAATGCGAGCGCACAGAAAGTTGCGAGCTGCATGACTCGCTACAATTGCAGTTTAAGTGTGCATTGGATGCCCATTGCAGCGTGACCGTGTCGGAGAACGTTCGCGACTATTTGCTGTCCGCAAAGGAGTTTGCAGACTTACCGAGGATTGCTGCAAGATTTTCAGAATTGATCACCGCGCGACGCTGGGATTTGTTGGGTTACGCTCCAGAAAATCGACCCGCGCAATCTAAGCCCTCCATCATCAAGCCCCCTCCCGGGCGTTAGAGCAATTGCAGTCTTGCCACGAAATTGAGGCTGATGGAAGCACACAAACGTATTGCCATGTAGCTCTCACACAGCAGCTGGAGCAGCCTGCGGTTTTCGGGCTCAGACATGTGATGGATGAAGGTGGCAATACCCAAACATGAGTAAACGCGGGGCAAATGCGGCAAAGCGCTAGACGGCGCGCCTACGCCTTCTCGGCAATGCACTTTTCTTCGCGAGTCTCTGGCCGGCTTGTAGTTGCATTAGGTGGGGCGTTTCTTTGGCGCGCTTCGCGCTAGAGAAATCGAAATTTTTGTAACGCTGAAATTCTTTATCTGAACTGGGCTTCATCGCTTTTCCTTTGCGTTGTGCGAACGAATGGGCAGCCTCACAAAAACCTCACTCACCATCAGCGGCCGCCCGCGTTTCAAAAACACGCTACGCCGCGCCCATAAATTTGGCGAAAGTGCGCCACAGACGCTTGCAGCACGCCGATAAAGCGGGTGTCGGTGATCGAGCTTCCGATACTCCATCGGCAGCCTCACCACCGTGGCATCGTTAAACAGCATATCGGCAAGCGGGCGGCTTCCTAGGCGCGACAGCCCGCGCCATGCGCCGTGAAGATCGCGTGGCGCGACGACACTGTGCGCGAAGATGAGTGGGGTTTCGCCATCGCGCAAAAGCACTTCGCGGATAAGCGCGTGTTCGTTCTGCTTCAAATTTAGCGCGTGATATTCGTCGATGAAGGGTGGGGCGTGATGTTGGGCTACGCGCTGCAAATTGAAGTCGGCGACGTGTTCGATGATGCGCGCCGTCAACGATCCGCGATCCGTGAGCCATTTCCTGAGTGGGCCCATCGGCGGCATCTGCCGCCAAGCGTTGGCTTGTGTGAGTTTGATTGTTCGCACGCTCTACGCCTTCAAATAATTCTGCCGCGAGCCTAGCCAGCGGGCGAGGTGTTTCTCGGCGTTTGCATCATCCTTGGCGAGCATCCAGGTTGAAACATCACGTGCTGCTTCAAGCAAATCAATATCACGTTCAATATCGGCAAAGCGCAATAGTGGTGCGCCCGATTGGCGCGCACCGAGGTGTTCGCCGGGGCCGCGAATGAGTAAATCTTGGCGGGCAATCTCGAACCCATCGGTGGTGTCGATGATGACCTTTAAGCGCGCGCGTGCGGTTTCGCCCAATGGCGATTGATAGAGCAGCACACAGGCACTTTGCTTCGCCCCGCGCCCCACCCGCCCGCGTAGCTGGTGCATTTGCGAGAGCCCCATGCGCTCGGCGTGCTCGATCACCATGATGGTGGCGTTGGCTACGTCCACGCCGACTTCGATCACGGTGGTGGCGACAAGCAAATGAATTTCGTTGGCAATAAATTGCTGCATGACCGCGTTTTTTTCTGGGGCCTTCATGCGCCCGTGGACGAGGCCGACTTTCAGATCGGGAAATTCACTTTGAATACGCTCGAAGGTATCCACCGCAGTTTGCAGTTGCAGCGTTTCGCTTTCTTCGATGAGCGGGCACACCCAGTACGCCTGCCCGCCTGCGAGACACGCACTACGGATGCGTGCGAGCACATCGTCACGTCGTGAATCGGCCAAAAGCCTCGTGGTTATTGGGCTTCGGCCCGGTGGCAGCTCGTCAATCACCGATACATCAAGGTCCGCAAAGTAGCTCATCGAGAGCGTGCGCGGGATCGGTGTGGCGCTCATCATGAGCTGGTGCGCTTCTTCCACCGTGCCCGCTTTTTCGCGAAGAGCCAAGCGCTGGCCCACGCCGAAGCGATGTTGTTCATCAATAATCGCGAGCCCTAAATTGGCGAAGGTCACCCCCTCTTGAAACAGCGCATGGGTGCCAATCGCAAGCTGGCAGGTGCCGTCTGCTATCTCGGCGATCGCTTCGCGTTTGGCTTTGGCTTTGAGGCTACCCGTGAGCCAAGTCACCCGCACGCCGATGGGGGCTAAGAGGCCGGTTAATTTTCGGTAGTGTTGCTCGGCCAAAATTTCGGTGGGGGCCATGAGGGCCGCCTGAAAGCCATTCTCAATCGCTTGTGCTGCGGCGAGGGCAGCGACAACGGTTTTGCCCGAGCCCACATCGCCTTGCAGTAAGCGCTGCATCGGGCGGCGGCGCTTGATGTCGGTGGCGATTTCGGCGGCAGCCCGAAGCTGCGCGCCGGTTAACGCGAACGGGAGTGACGCAAGAAAAGGTTTGGTGATCTTGCCGGTGGCGGCGAGTAACGGCGCACTCTTGGCGTCCCGTGCCGCGCGGGCTTTTTTCATCGCAAGCTGCTGCGCTAAAAGCTCATCAAATTTAATCCGCCGCCATGCCGGGTCGGTGCGCTCTTCTAAGGCCAACATCGACGCGGCAGGCGAGGGGTGGTGCAGCGACATTACGCATTCACGAAATGCGTTGAGCGAAACGCGATGGCGAATCAGATCACTTAAGCAATCATCAAACTGATTTTCGGTATCGAGTTTTTCAAGCGCGCGCAGCACCCATTTTCGCATCGTCACCTGCGAAACCCCAGCCGTGGTGCCGTACACGGGCGTGAGCGCGTCGGGCACGGGCTCGCCAAGTTCGACCACCCGATAGCGCGGATGCACCATTTCCGCGCCAAAAAAACCTTGGCGCACTTCGCCAAATAATCGTAGCCGTTTACCGACGGCCATTTGCTTGACTTGGCTACCGTAAAAATTAAGAAACCGTAGGTAGAGCAGCGCTTCCCCATCGACCGCTTGCACCACCAGCTGGCGGCGTGGGCGGTAGGTGATTTCGGTGTGGGTGATTTCGACGTCGAGCTGCACATCAACACCGACACGCGCATCGCGCACGTGGGTAATGCGGGTTTCGTCTTCGTAGCGAATCGGCAGATGCAGCGCAAAATCCCACGGCTCACGCAGGCCGATTAGCGCCAGCTTTTGTGCGACGCTGGTGGCGGCAGGCTTGGTTTTTTTTGGTTTAACAGCACCGGCCATGGAAGGTGCGTGTGGCTTAGCCGCCGCTAGGCTCGGCGGACTTGCTGAGCACCATCACGCCTTCGATTTCGACCTCGGCCCCACGTGGGAGCGACGAAACGCCCACCGCGGCACGGGCTGGAAACGGTTGCTGCATATAGAGAGCCATCACTTCATTGACCTTCGCAAAATTACCAAGGTCGGTGAGATACACATTTACTTTGACCAAATCGTTCAGCGAGCCACCGGCCGCCTCGCACACCGCCTTCAGGTTTTCAAACACACGCCGCGTTTGGTTTTCAAACCCCGCCACAAGCAACATGGTGGCTGGGTCTAGCGGGATTTGGCCCGATAAATACACGGTGTCGCCCACTTTTATCGCCTGTGAATAAGGGCCGATAGCAGCAGGGGCCATGGGTGTGGCGATGATTTGTTTCATGTGGGCTCACTTGGTTGCTCTGGTTTTGCGTCACGATATGTCCACGATTTTACACGCGTGACATGAACCACCTCGGCCATCGCGCTCACTTTCTGCTGGAGAATTTCAAGATGCCGCAGGCTTTGTACTTCGAGCGTGAAATGCAGAGTCGAATAGTTTTCTTTAGCGCTCGAGGCCGCTTCTTCAAGCTGCACGTTCGCGATATTCGCGTCACCACTCGCGATTTCGGCGGCCACCTTCGCGAGCACACCGCGCTGGTCGGTTACCAACACATGCAGATCAACTTTGAAAAGCCGATCAATCTCGCGATCCCACTGCACATCGACCCATTTTTCCGGGTCAAATCGGCCCGGATTCACCGCCGGGCAATCTTGCGTATGCACCAGCAAGCCTTGCCCACCTTTAATCTGCGCGATGATCGGGTCACCGGGAATCGGCCGGCAGCAGGTGGCTAACTGAACGGCCACATCTTCGGTGCCGCGAATCATAATCGCGTCATTGGGCTGATGCTCGGGCGCGCCAATTTCGGCACCCGCAAAAAGCTTGCGCGCGGCCACCATGGCCAGTCTTCGGCCTAAACCAATTTCAGTCAGCACCTCTTCGCGCGATTTCACATGGTCACTTTTTAGTAAGCGCTGCCAGTTCGACTCCCCAATATCGTTCGGGTCAAAGTGCAATCGGCGCACAGCCTGAATCAACAATAATTCGCCGAGCTCGACCGACTCCGCCTGCTGCGTATTTTTTAGGTAGTGCCGAATATGTGAACGCGCACGGCCTGTTACCGCGTAGTTAAGCCACGCCGGGTTTGGCCGCCCGGCTTCACCCGTCACAATCTCAATCCGGTCGCCATTTTTGAGCCGGTGCGAGAGCGGAATGCTCTCATCATTCACCCGCGCACCAATCGCACGATTGCCCACGTCGGAGTGAATCGCATAGGCAAAATCAATCGGTGTCGCACCACGCGGCAGCGAATGGATTTTGCCCTTGGGCGAAAACACATACACATCGTCGGGAAATAAATCGACTTTGATGTGCTCTAAAAATTCAATGGCATCACCGGTGCCCGATTGGATTTCGAGTAGCGACTGCAACCACTGATGCGTTTTTTGCTGCGCGTCGGGCAGCGCTTTTTCGTCCGCTGTTTTGTAGAGCCAGTGCGAGGCAACACCCGTCTCAGCGATGTGGTGCATGTCGTTGGTGCGAATTTGCAGCTCGATTGGCGTGCCGTAAGGGCCGAACAGTGCGGTGTGGAGCGATTGATAGCCGTTCGCTTTCGGGATCGCGATGTAGTCTTTGAATTTGCCGGGGAAAGGTTTGTAGAGCGTGTGCAGCGCGCCCAATGCGAGATAACACGACGGCAAATCTTTCACGATGATGCGAAAGCCATAAATATCGAGCACCTCAGAAAACGAGATGTGCTTATCGTGCATCTTGCTGTAAATCGAG
>JAYVGG010000089.1:0-2730 GCA_043772475.1 Burkholderiales bacterium | reverse complement strand
GAGACTATTTTTACGGTGAAGGCCCCTGACGCTAATCTCGTCTCACGGTTATCACTTATGCAGCGCGATTTTGCCGTGAGCACCCTAAAGGCCACCACGTGCCCAGTGCCACCGAAGGCAGCCGTGGTGTCAAGCGACGCGATTTAGCGTCGCCACTTCGCGTCGGTGTCGGGTGTGCAACGCGCACCATCCTAGGTGGCGTTTCTGGGCAGTGTGATTTTGCGGATCTCGCGAAACGCAAGCACTGGCGCGGGTTTTGGCGCTGGGGCCGAGGTGATTTTTGCGGCCGGCTGATGCCACCGCACTCCCACAACCCTACAAAACCTTCCCCGGATTCATAATGCCATCTGGGTCTAGCGCTCGCTTAATCGCGCGCATCGCATCGAGTGCCACCGCACTTTTGTGCTGCGTGATTTCGTCGCGTTTTAATTGCCCAATACCATGCTCGGCACTAATCGAGCCGGCGCGTTCATCAAGGGCTGCATAGACAATTTTATTCGCCTCGCGCGAGTGCGTAGGTGTAGCCGCCACACCGGGAAAGCTCACGTTGTAATGCAGATTGCCATCGCCAATATGGCCAAAGCAGATCAATGTCGCATCGGGGAAATGCGCTTGCAGTTTTGGGTCGGTAGACGAAATAAATTCCGCAATACGTGAAATCGGCACCGAAATATCGTGCTTTACACTTTTACCTTCGCGCTTTTCGGCATCCGGTATTTGCTCGCGCACGGTCCACATCGCAGCCGCCTGCGCCTTGCTCTGCGCGATCACCGCATCCGGTGCCCCACCACTGTCGAGCATCGGTACCAAAGCTTCCGCGAGCGCATCCTCAAGCGGGGTATTCTTCATCGTGTCCGTGAGCTCGACCAACACCTGCCACGCTTGGCGCTCCCCAAAAAACGTCGGTGTATCGGGAAAATACTTGCGAACCAACTCTAAGCACACGCCCGACATTAACTCCATGCCGGTGAGCCGGTCGCCAAAGGTGGCGCGCATCACGCCTAGTAGCGCCACAGCCGCATCGGGGTCTTTCACGGCAATAAGTGCTGTTGCCGTGCGCTGCGGGGCGGGGTAGAGCTTTAGCACCGCCGCCGTGATGATGCCAAGCGTGCCCTCAGCCCCCATCAAAAGATGCTTCAAATCGTAGCCGGTATTATCCTTACGAAGTGCCGAAAGCCCATGCCAGATGCGGCCATCGGGCAATACTGCCTCGAGCCCCAGCACTAATTCGCGGGCATTCCCGTAGCGCAAAACAGCGGTGCCGCCCGCGTTAGTGGAAAGATTGCCACCAATCGTGCAGCTACCTTCGGCGGCAAGCGAGAGCGGAAAAAACGCACCATTTTCAGCCGCTGTTTCTTGAATCGTTTGCAAAATACAGCCGGCCTCAACGGTTAACGCCGCGTTCGCAAGATCAATACTGCGAATGCGATTCATACGCTTAAGCGAGAGCACTACGGCCAGGCCGGAGCGATCCGGGGTTGCGCCGCCCACCATGCCGGTGTTGCCACCTTGCGGGACGATGGGTGTTTTCGTTTCCGCGCAGAGCCGCACCACAGCGGAGACTTCCTCTACATTCGCGGGGGAAACCACGGCGAGTGCTGTGCCGACAAAATTGCCGCGCCAATCGGTGAGGTGGGGGGCCATGTCGGCCGCCTCAGTTCGTAGCCCCGCACCGCCTACGATCACGCGAAGGCGCGTAAGAAACGCGTCGCTCATGAAAGCCCCGCGCGTATTTTGGCGAGCGTAGCCGTGGTAGAGCGCTCAAACTGAAACGCAATCGACTTCACCTCGCCACCCCAAGCAATCACCTCGGGTGCCCCCACAATTTTATCGACCGCCCAATCGCCGCCTTTCACCAATACATCGGGGCGTAATTCCAGAATCCGCTTGATCGGCGTGTCTTCCTCAAACCACGTCACGAGCGATACCGATTCGAGTGCCGCCATCACGGCCATGCGGTCTTCCAGCGTATTCACGGGCCGATCCGCCCCTTTGCCCAAACGTTTCACGGACGCGTCTGAGTTCAACGCAACAACCAGCGAAGCCCCCGCCGCACGGGCTTGTGCAAGATAGGTGACATGGCCGCGATGCAGCACGTCAAAGACACCGTTGGTGAAGACGATTTTTTTGGGGAGAGACGAAGCCCGAACGGCAAGCGCATCGGGCGGGCAGAATTTGGATTCGAAGGAGGGGCTCATGGGGGGATTTTACGCGTTCGCACCAGAATTAGCGCTCCCCTACTTCGCGATGAAGCAGTCTGCCCCTGGTCACGTCAGTTGCGGTTTTGCCAACGCTTTGGATCTCGACTGCTGTGTAGGCACGCCACGACCAGAATCGAATCGTCGTATTCTCGATAGAAAACGCAGTAAGGAAATCTTTTGACCAGCGTTCGCCTCAGACCCCGGTGGACAGCGGGGAACTGCTTCGGATTAGCAGCAATAAGCGCAAATGCGGATTTAATTGCTCGACTGAAATCCTCCCCCAACCCGGCGCGCTGGGTATCGTACCAAAAATAGGCAATTTCAATCTCTGCTGCCGCCTCACGACGAACAATAACTGGCTTCAATGCCGATGGGATTTTAATTGGGCAAAAACTTCGGCAGCGGGAATGCCCTCGGGCCCATCTCGATCTATCTCGTCGATGCGGCGATCTAACTCTTCCTTATGCCAGTTAGAAACCGGAACATTTTCAGGCGACTTCGCTAGGCTGTCCCAGAGTTGCTCGATCAG
>JAYVGG010000088.1:0-2889 GCA_043772475.1 Burkholderiales bacterium | reverse complement strand
GGCCTGGGGACACGGATTCATGCGCGCTTCGCGGCTCTTGGGGGTGTGGCGCTACCGAAGGTGACGCGCGGCGCACGGCCGCGCGGCGCTGATTTTGCGACGGGTAGCGTCAAGTGATGGTGCTAGACACCAATGTGGTGTCCGAAATCATGCGCCAGAAGCCAGATGCCGCCGTGCTGGCGTGGCTCGATCAGCGGGCGCCATCAGATTTATGGCTTACCTCGATCAACGCAGCCGAATTGATGGTCGGTGTTGCGCTACTTCCGAATGGCGCGCGCAGACAGCGCTTCGCGAACGCTGTCTCGCTGACGTTGAGTGAAGATTTTGCGGACCAGATTCTCCCGTTTGACCTTGCCGCTGCCTCTTGCTACGCAGCAATCGTTGCCGAGCGAAAAAGTGCCGGGCAAACCATCGCCATGGCCGACGCGCAAATTGCCGCCATTTGCTTGGTGCATGAGGCAATGTTGGTCACACGTAATGAAAGGCACTTCGCAGGCCTAGGCTTGACAGTGATTAACCCGTGGCGCGCAATAAACTAATGCGCTTGGGATCTTCTGAAAAGGCACGACTGGTGTGCGTGACCCCGGTGCACGGCTGGACGAGATGTGAGATTGAAAGATCTGTCCCCTTATTGTTGTACGCGTGATCCAAAGTGCTGTCATTTGAGCCTGCCAACACTTGAAGTTAGTGCAACATCCTTTCTGTAAATTAGTGCAGTGACCGAGAAATCTAAAACCCCACCGCCCCCCCCATCCTTCCGATGATCCGACACCGCGCAATACGATAGATCGCCGTCATCATTCATACGCCAGATAAGCTGCGCGCCACCGAACAAAAAATTAACCGCTTCAGCACTCGCGATTTTGTGGCCAATTGCTTCAAGAGCCTCGCCAATGCTAGCTTTCAGGCCATCTTCGAGTCCGATCGTGCCATCGGGGTTGACGATCCGGCGCGATGCGGCCGACGCGGTTTGTGGGTACTGGCCGCAGCCCGTAGGTGGGCAGGGTTTATCTGTCCAACATTCGCATCGCCCCATTCATAGATGTTTGCCAGAGGGGAACTGAACGATTATGTACGGAAATCCCGTATAATCGAGCCCATGCGGACAGTCATCGAAACCCCAACATTTCAGAGGCAAGCTGAGAAGCTGTGGGCAGAGGCCGAGCGCTTGGCCTTCATTGACTGGATTGCCGCAAACCCACTCGCGGGCGAGGTGATTCCGGGTGCGGACGGCGCGCGTAAAGTTCGCTGGAGCCGGGCGGGATCAGGAAAATCTGGCGGTGCGCGGGTAATCTACTTCAACTTGACGGACGAGGAAGTGGTGCTGCTGGTGGCGGTTTATGCCAAAGCGCAGCGCGCAAATATGCTTCCGGCCGAAATCAAAAAGGTGGTGTGAAATGGGTATCAAGAAAATCAATATTGAGAATGTCGCCAAGGCCATCGAAGCCGATGCTGGTAAACCATTGCCTGGTCTGCGTCAGGCGCTCGCGGAAGCCAAAGCAGGGCTTGGCCGCGTCACCACGCGTGAGCAAATCCTTGTGCGGCAGGCACGCGAAAAATCGGGTCTCACGCAAGCGGCATTTGCCGAGCGGATCGCGACGCCGGTTGCGACTTTGCGTGACTGGGAGCAAGGAAGATTTGCGCCGCCGGGGGGCGTGTTGTGCCTATTGCGGCTCATCGTTAAACACCCGGAGTTATCGAAGGAACTGACCGCAGCATAAAGCACGCGTGGGTTGATTCCATCATGCGTTGCATCCGAGACTGCGGTGGCGCTGATGTTGGGCAGATGAACCCTGCACAAGCTACGGAGTTTGATTTTCCGCTGCGAGCCTAACCGCCGTCCCCACCTAAAACCCCACCGCCCCCCCATCCTTACGATGGTCCGACCCCGCGCAGTACGATAGGTCGCCATCATCATTCATGCGCCAGATTAGCTGCGCGCCGCCGAATGAAAAATTGACCGATTCAGCACTCGCGATTTTGTGGCCCATTGCCTCAAGAGCCGCACCAATACTGGCTTTCAGGCCATCCTCTAATCCGATGGTGCCATCTGGGTTCACGATCCAGCGCGATGCATCAGTGGCCGCTTGTGGGTTCTGCCCGTAATCTTTTATGCGCGTCACCATCTGCACGTGCCCTTGCGGCTGCATGTGCCCGCCCATCACGCCGAAGCTCATGAGTGGTTGATTATTTTGATCGGTCAAAAACGCGGGGATGATGGTTTGGAATGGGCGTTTCGCGGAGCCGACTTCGTTGACGTGGCCGGGCGTGCGGGTAAATCCGTGGCCGCGATTTTGTAGGCTGATGCCCGTGCCCGGCACCACGATGCCGGAGCCAAAGCCCATGTAGTTTGATTGAATCAGGCTCACCATCATGCCGCTCGCGTCTGCGGTGGTGAGATAGATCGTGCCGCCGTGTTTGGGTACGCCGTGGGTGGGGAGGCTCGCGCGTTTGGTGTCGATCAGCTTCGCGCGCTCGCGCAGGTAGGTGCGGTCGAGCAATGCGGCTACGGGTGTATCCATCGCGCGCGCGTCGGCGATGTAGCGATACGCATCGGCGAAGGCTAATTTCATCGCTTCGATTTGCAGGTGAACACTCGCGGCAGAGTCCACCGGAAGGGCGGCGAGATCAAATGTATCGAGCATGCCTAAACACATGAGGGCAGCGAGCCCCTGACCATTAGGCGGAATTTCATGTAGGCGTACATCACGATAATCAACCGCTATCGTGCCGACCCAATCGGCGCGGTGATTAGCAAAATCTTCTGCCGTGTGTTGGCCACCGAGCGACTTGGAATGTGCTGCCATTTTTTGCGCGAGCGCACCGCGATAAAAACTCTCGCCACGGGTGGCGGCGATTTCCTCTAGCGTGTGGGCTTGATCCGCAAAC
>JAYVGG010000087.1:0-3862 GCA_043772475.1 Burkholderiales bacterium | reverse complement strand
CGCAGCGCTTTGAGTGTGAGGTCAATATCGCTGCTACTGAGGCCTGTGTGTTTCATGGCGAGCTTGGTGCGGATGCTTGAGGGAAAGACGTAGCTTTGAATGTAATCGCGGCGTTTTTTGCGAAGGAATTTTTTGATTGCGAATGCCGAAACGATCAAGAGTACAGCGAGGGTGAAGAGAGTCAGAAGCAGATTTGAGGGGTTCATTGTTACCCTTTCGTTGTTGTAATAGCAAAATAATAATCACGCAATATGACAGCATGATGACAGCGGTGATAAAAAGATAGAAATCGTGGAACCGCTCGTGGTTATTGGGGTTTCAGCGTTTTATGGCGATGCTGATGAGTGCCATTTTCGCGCGAAGCGTGAAACGCAGCGGTTAATCCTACGCCACTTTCCGAACCAGCTTTTGGCGCATATCGTCACCTGGCATCGCGAGCGCAACCGAGGGATCTACAGTTACGTGGCGTGGCGCGAGTGCGGGTAAAAGTAAGCTCCCAAGGCGGCGCTCGGGATAAATACTTTTATCCGGGTAGAGCCCGGAAAAAATTCATCAAGACGGCCCAAACCCCAATAACCACGCGGAGTTTGGCGAAACTAGTTTAGTGTGGCCGCTCTTGAAAATGCGATGGGGTCTCGCCTTTTTCGATGCCGATAAGCCGCTCGGCATCGCCGTGTAATTTTTGGTTTAAGCGGTGGCGATAGAGAAGTGCCAGCATCGTGAGTGAAACAAAACAGCCAAAGATCAAGATGATGGTGTTGATTTGCAGATGATGCGAAAGCATGAAGGCGTAGACCGCCAGCATGACAAGGATGCTGAGATTTTCGTTAAAGTTTTGCACCGCGATCGAATTGCCAGCCGAGAGCAAAATATGCCCGCGATGTTGCAGCAGTGCATTCATCGGCACCACGAAAAAGCCCGCCAGCGCGCCGACCACGATCATGAGGGTAAATACGAGCGGCATCGCGGTAACCATCACCATCGACATCACCACGAAGCCCATTGCAATCCCCACGGGTAGCACCGTGAGTGAGCGCGTGAGTGGCACGTAGCGCGCGGCAGTGGCGGCACCAAAGGCGATGCCGAACGCAAAAACGCCTTGGATCACGGTGGCCTGACTAAGCGGAATGCCGAGCTCTTTATCAGCCCAGCGGAGCACAATAAATTGTAATGTGGCACCAGCACCCCAAAACAACGTGGTCACGGCGAGTGAAATTTGGCCGAGTCGGTCTTTCCAAAGGGTTTTGAAGCAATGCCCAAACTGGCTTAAAAGCTTAATCGGATTGGTCTGCTGCTTCGCGTAGCGCGCTCCCGTATCGGGAATATAGAGATTGATGATCGCAGCGATGATGTAGAAAAACACAATCACCGCCATCGCGGCTTCCGCTGCGGTGTCGATACTGGTTTGAAACATCGGCACATCAATAGACAGCAACGCGATAGAGACATCCTTCTTAATGAGCACGCCGCCGAGCACGGTCCCCGCAATGATCGAGCCTACGGTCAGACCCTCAATCCAGCCATTAGCGACGACTAATTTTTCTGGCGGTAAAAGCTCAGTGAGTAGCCCGTATTTGGCGGGCGAATAGGCGGCAGCACCCAGGCCAACAATGGTGTACGCCACCAGCACCACCACATAGGGGGTCGCACCAAAGCCGACAAAAAACTCGTAAAACAACATCGTGATGCAGCCAACAATTTTCACGGTATTGGTCACAAACATCACGCGCCCTTTCGGGAACGCATCCGCGAAGGGGCCCACAAAAGGGGCCAACACCACATAGGAAACAGTGAAGAAAAATTTAAGTAGCGGCGTCATCCACGCCGGGCCATCCATGTGCATCAAGAGCGCGATGGAGGCGATCAGGAGCGCGTTATCAGCGAGCGAGCTGAAAAACTGGGCAGCCATGATGATATAAAAACCACGATTCATAAATCTGTGCGCTCCTACGCTTGGTGGCTGCCGACTTCGGTCGGTCTTGGTGAAAAATTGCTAAGGGGTTATAGCATGGTTTTCCGGCGCAGTCGGCTATTGCAGCGTGCCGCGCGTCGATTGCATATCGAGTGTCGATTGGCGCGTGCGCTGTTCGAGCCGCTCGTCGAACCCAACTTCAGGGGGAATGCCGCCACAAAGGCCGATAAAGCATAGATACCGGCGCGTGGTTTCGGCTGGGGTTTCGGGGCGTTGGCCATCGAGTTTGGCGCGGAAAACCAACATTGGTGCTTTCTTGGCGCGGGTGAAATCTTCGGGCTCACGGATGTCGTAAATACGAATCTCATCTAGCGTCAGATGGGGCTTAAGCTTCGCGGCATCAGCCTTAGAGAGCGGCAGTGCGGCTGCACTGCGGGTGTCGAGTGGAATTTTTCGCAGCGCGCGTGCGGCGGGCGTATCGAGCTCGGGCGATTTGCTGGAGAGGGTTATTGCTGGCGTATTTTCCACCGGCACGACCTCTGCGCCGCACGACCATGCGATGCCTACGCCAACAACAAGCAGGGCCGCACGCTTCACAGCACCTCAGCCGCGTGATCTGCCAAGCGCGAGCGCTCGCCGCGCTGCAAGGTCACGTGCCCAGAGTGTTGCCAGCCCTTAAACCGATCCACCACGTAGGTTAAGCCCGATGAGCCTTCGGTAAGGTAGGGCGTATCAATCTGCGCGATGTTGCCTAAACAAATCACCTTGGTGCCGGGGCCGGCACGGGTGATGAGGGTTTTCATTTGTTTGGGCGTTAAATTTTGCGCTTCGTCGATGATGAGGATTTTGTTTAGAAACGTGCGACCGCGCATGAAATTTAGCGATTTCACCTTGATGCGCGAGCGAATCAAATCGCGCGTCGCAGCACGCCCCCAGTCGCCGCCTTCGTCGTCTGTCGCGTTCAGCACCTCGAGGTTATCTTCGAGTGCCCCCATCCACGGATTCATTTTTTCTTCTTCGGTGCCGGGTAAAAATCCGATGTCTTCGCCCACGGGCACCGTCACGCGGGTGATGATGATTTCGGCGTAAATTTTGAATTCCAGCGTTTGCATGAGAGCGGCCGCCAGCGTGAGCAAGGTCTTGCCGGTGCCCGCTTGGCCGAGCAGGGTAACGAAATCAATTTCAGGATCCATCAATACATTGAGCGCAAAATTTTGCTCGCGGTTACGCGCGACAATGCCCCAGATATTGTTTTTCTGATGCGTAAAATCTTTGAGTGTTTTTAGTACGGCCGTCTTGCCATCGAGCTGTGAAACCATCGCGTAAAACGGTTTATCTTGGTCTTGAAATAAAAATTCATTCAAGCACAGGCTCGCGACCAATGGCCCCTTAATGCGATAAAGCGTGCGGCCATGCTCCTGCCACGATTCCATATCTTTGCCGTGCTTATCCCAAAAATCGGCGGGCAGCTCACGCGTGCCGGCGTAGAGGAGATCAGTATCTTCGAGCACCTTGTCGTTGAAATAATCTTCAGCAGCCACGCCAATCGCGCGCGCTTTGATTCGCATGTTGATGTCTTTGGAGACCAGCACCACGCTGCGCTTGGGGTGGTGGTGTTGCAGATCTAAGGCGACGGCCAAAATCTGGTTATCCGCCTTGCCCGAATCATGAAGGGCGGTGGGAAACTCAATGGTGACCGGGCGTGTTTGCAGCAGCAATTTGCCACGCGCCTCGCGTGTGCCGAAATTGGTGAGCCCAATACCGGTCTCGATTTCGCCTTCTTGGCTAGAGACAATTTCATCGAGAAAGCGGCTTGCTTGGCGCGCGTTTCGCGCGACTTCGGTCATGCCTTTTTTGTTGTTATCGAGCTCTTCCAAGGTAATCATCGGCAGATAGACATCGTGCTCTTCAAAGCGGAAGAGCGATGTTGGATCATGCATGAGGACGTTG